>MFKV01000008.1 GCA_001781105.1 Candidatus Kaiserbacteria bacterium RIFCSPHIGHO2_01_FULL_54_36
TTCTACTACGGCCACTTCCGCTACGCAGGAGAAATGTACGAGGGCAAGCACACGCCGATCATCGCCAAAGAGCTTTTTGACCGAGTGCAAAAGGTTTTGGCGTTGCGCGGCAGAGTACAGAAGTTGAAGAAAAGTCCACAGGCATTGTGCGGATTATTGAAATGCGGCGAGTGCGGTTGCTCGATAACATGCGAGGAGAAATTTAAATATCAAAAAAATGGCAACGTCCACCGATACGTTTACTATCGGTGTACCAAAAAGCGCGGCGCGTGTTCGCAACTGTTCGTCCGCGAAGAAGTTTTAGACACGCAACTCTCCGAGTTGCTGTCGCGTTTCCACTTGCCGCGAGAATGGGCAAGTGAATTGAATCGCATGGCCGAAAAGGACGCGGCTGACGCCACGCAGACCATGGCTGTGTCCGTCCAAGCGATGCGGGCAAAGATTGCCGACATGGGCGGCAAAATTGCCCGCCTCACCGACCTCTTTGTCGAGCAAGATATTGAGCGCGAGGAGTATCTTTCGCGTAAGCGAGAGTGGATGTCCGAAAAGAAGTCGCTTCAAGAGCGTTCGCTCTTGCTTGAACGCAACGCCGCCGCGTGGCTCGAACCCATGCGGAAGTGGATTATCGAGGCTTCAATGCTTGATGAAATAGCAAAATCCAAAGACCTCCCCTCCAAAAAATCCTCCCTCCAAAAAATCTTCGGCTCGAACCTCACCCTCCACGCGCGCGAAGCGCGCGGCATGCCGCAGAATCAGTGGTTTTCTTTGTTGGCGGCCAAAGAAAACCACCCCGAATCGAATCTTGTCTTTACTCTGGTGTCGGGGGTGAGACTCGAACTCACGACCTAGCGCTTATGAAACGCTCGCTCTAACCGGCTGAGCTACCCCGACGTCCCCCAAAATATACTTGTTTTCAGAGGAGTCTGCCAGTACACCCCGTGAGATAAAAAGCCTTGCTGACATACCATTTTGGATTCCGTTGTCTCATGGGGTACACTTTCTCCTATGTGGGGCAACCTCATCATCATAGGTTCCATCATTTGGGCTATCGCGGGAGTATACTTTATCTATACGCTAGGCGCAGCGATCATCACATGGCAATGGAAGCAATTTTGGATAGCGCTCTTGCTCTTTATCTTTATCTCACTCGTCCAGATAGTACTCGCCGCACTAGCTGAGTCTTGAGATCTGCGGCAGAGCGCTTCTCCAGAATTCTTTGTCCTTTGGGTGCGTCAGCATCGCTTCTACCTGTGCGTGAGGTACCCACCGAGCCTTAGGGTTCCACGGGTCTTTTGGTGCAAGTGGGCCATCTCTTGTATTGAAAAGAAGCATGTGGATAGTCTTATACTCACTCATGTCATCGCCACCGTCCGGAGTCGCCTTGTAGCGCCCGTACGAGCCAAGCTCTTTCACGAGCGATACATATTCCAAGCCCGTTTCTTCTGCGATCTCGCGGCGCGCTGCTGCAAGCGCGTTTTCTCCCTCATCAATATGCCCTTTAGGAAAACCCCAAAAGTCATCATGCCCGCTTTGCACGAGCGCTACTTCGCCACGCGTATTCAAGACAATGCCTCCGGCGGCTTCTGTTTTTTCCATTTTGTTAGCGAACCACCTCCATGTTGCGGGGGCAGGACTTGCACCTGCGACCTCCAGGTTATGCATACCCCTACGACTTTCGCCGCTCCACTCACCAGCCTGGTAAATGAATTCGTGGTCTGGACTATACCTTCATCCGTTCTCTCTGAGAATAAGGATGTCTGCCGTCTAGTCTCTACACCTTTCCCTAACTTTCGTTTGGGGCTTGGCTCGGTATTACCACCTCGAACTACGAGAGAGGTTTCACCGAATTTGACAGATATTCCGCAAGAGATCTCTCTCAAGCGAGCCCATTTGAGCCTGGCGAGCTACTACTGCTCCACCCCGCTTTCTTCAATGTACTACAGGCGAGATGTCAATGCAATGAATCATGA
Organism: Candidatus Kaiserbacteria bacterium RIFCSPHIGHO2_01_FULL_54_36; assembly: GCA_001781105.1. Classification (GTDB taxonomy): domain Bacteria; phylum Patescibacteriota; class Minisyncoccia; order Phycocordibacterales; family UBA2100; genus UBA10103. The sequence continues at coordinate 1,971 of MFKV01000008.1, forward strand.
AAATATTTCACTCAATGAATCGAAATTCTCTGAAGACGCGCTCGTAGAGGGCAATGACGCGCCTCGCTTCGCGCGAGCTTAGCTCATGCGTTTCTCCCTCGTGTGCGATCTTGTTACGTATCTTGTGCGCCTCCCACGCAAGATCGATGGTGTGGAAATTCACCCGATCGACGTTGCGCATTTTGTCTGCCATCGTCTCGCCTCGATACCCGAGTGTATCGAGAAGCTCGTTGAGCATGATATCTGCCTCGAGGATCGCGAGCCGCCAGCCCTGGGCAGAATCTCCCCTTGCCTGCTCAAGTACTCTATTCCACCGTAGGTGGGTCTTGGGCACATCGTGTGCCGCGACCGTGCGCTGCGCAGCGGCGAATTTGCGACGCTCGAGCTGGCGTATTTGAAATACGCGGATCGAGCAGTAGATGCAAAGCGCGCTGAGGCACAGGCATATGAGTAGCGAAAACGCTACAAATGTCGTCCAATTGTGATAGAGCTGATCATATGCACCGGGCGCCGAGGCCGTCTGCAGGTATTGCACTACCTCGGGAGCACTTACGGCGTGCGTGATCGGGGCGTTAATTGGAGAAGGCCCGCCCTCTCCCGGCACACCGGTGCCCGCAACAGTCATCACAGCACCGGGCACCCACTTGAAAGCGATCTCGCCCAAAAACCACAAGCCCCACGCGAGTGAATTGGGCGGGTTGGGATTGCTGTCCATGCCCAAGATTATACCCCGCAGTACACCTCTCACCGTCCCTCTTGCAATAAGAATCTGGACATCCGCATCCAAAGGCTTACACAGCCACACTCGCTGAGTTGACTACGGGGCAGGCCGCAATTTTTCTACATCCTCCGCTATTTTGAACAATACTTCTTCCCCTCCCCACGGCCCGATAATTTGAAAACCAACTGGGAGCTGCTTTCCATCTCTCTCTACCATGCCAGCAGGCACCGATATCGCCGGGACTCCTGCGAGATTGACCGGTACTGAAAAGATATCTTCCGCGTACATTGCCAAAGGATCGTTCGCTTTTTCCCCCATCACAAACGCGGGAGCGGGAGTTGTGGGTACCGCAATTGCATCAACGCCCTCGAACGCCCTCGAAAATTCCTGAGTGATGCCGGATCGGACGGCACGTGCTTTTCGATAATATGCGTCGGCGTAACCGGAGGAAAGTACGAACGTGCCAACAAGAATGCGCCGGCACGTTTCGGGGCCGAATCCAGCTGCTCGAGTTTTCGAGTAAACCTCTCCGATGGTATCGGCAGGCACTGAGAGCCCGTAGCGAATGCCATCGAGGCGGGCGAGGTTGGTCGACACTTCTGCTGGCATGATCACGTAATAGACCGCGAGCCCATATGGCAGGCTCGGCATCTCGATGTCTCGGATCTCAAATCCCGCACTTTCTAACTTCTTAAGTGTCGCTTCAAACGTAGCAAGAACATCTTCGTCTATACCGCTTTTGAGGAAGGCGCGTGGTACTCCGATCATGCGCGGCGTTTTCGCGGGAGTGGGTGCAGTTTCAGGTAGTGACGTGCTGTCGTTCTTATCGTAGCCACGGATCACATCGTATAAGATCTTTGCATCACTGATGCTTTTCGTGAGTGGGCCGATTTGATCAAGAGAAGAACCCATCGCAATAAGGCCAAAACGCGATACGGCGCCATAGGTCGGCTTGAACCCGACTAATCCGCAATGTGCTGCCGGTTGGCGGATGGAGCCTCCCGTATCCGAGCCAAGCGCTGCAAGCGCCATATGCGCAGCAACTGCCGCAGCCGAGCCTCCCGAGGAGCCTCCGGGAACCCGTTTTGTATCTATCGGATTGCGAGTAGGGCCATAGGCAGAATTCTCTGTCGAGCTTCCCATGGCAAACTCGTCCATGTTGGTACGGCCAAGAAATACAGCTCCCTGCGCTTTCAGCTTCTCGATGACGGTTGCGTCATACGAAGCGTGATAATTTTCCAGAATTTTGGATGCGGCACCCGCAATCCTGCCCTCGATAAGAATATTGTCTTTGACCGCGATCGGTATGCCGGTGAGGAACTGAGATTTACCTGCTGCGATCATTGCATCAGCGTGCTTTGCCTCTTCACGCGCAGAATCCGCCCACACTTCGAGATAGGCGTGGATCTCGCCGTCGCGCGCGGCAATATTCTCCAAATATGCATTGGTGAGGTCGAGCGCCGAATATTCTTTGGCATCGAGCGCCCGACGCGCTTCGGCAATGGTAAGGGTCTCAGGGTTCATGACTTTTTGCGCGAAATAACCTGCTTCACAACGATACGGTTCTTTTCGACCGCAGGCGCAGCTTTCAAGAGCCTTTCGGTATAGATGCCGCTCTCATGCGGATTCTCGTCTGCACGCATGACGTTGCGAAGCGCGGGCGTGCTCGCCTCTTTTCCCGTGTTGGCGCTCTGAATAGTCTCGACGAATGCCAAAATAGCTGGGATTTCCTTTTCCAGCTTCGCAAGCTCTTCGGCCGAAACCTCCAGCCGCGCAAGCTTCGCAAGCGCCGCGATATCTACTTGACCTGTCATCCGCGTATCATACGCAGAAACTCTGTCTCTGTCAGTAGTGGTACTCTAAGCTGTGCAGCTTTGTCGAGCTTGGAGCCGGCCTCGTCGCCAGCGACTACGTAGGAGGTTTTTTTGGATACTGAGCTGGAGACATCGCCACCGAGGAGGCGGATCTTTTCTTTGGCTTCGTCGCGCGACATGGAGGAGAGCCCTCCCGTGAGGACGAAGGTTTTGCCTACAAGCGGCCCCACGGCAAGGCCTTGCCTTGCCGTGGAATATGCCGAGTTCATTATTACCAGAACCTTCTTGAGATTGGCAATGAGCGTCTGGTGGCGCTTGAGAGCGAACCATTCCGCTATTTCTTTTGCCACGATCGGCCCAATGCCATCTATTTGCTCCAGCTCCGCTTCACTCGCCTTTGCTATCGCGTCAATGGTTTTATATTTTTTCGCAAGCAAGATCGCTGTCTCCTCTCCTACTTGCGGGATCGAGAGCCCGACCAAGAGTCGCGCGAGTTCGACGCGGCTTGCTTTTTTAATGGATCCAATAAGTTTCTTCGCCGAGATTTCTGCAAATCCTTCAAGTGTCAAGAGGTCACCTTCGGTGAGCGTAAATATCTCGTCGTAGTGCTGCACGAGCCCGTTTTCCAAAAGCATGTCCACTCGCTCTTTGCCGAGTCCTTCGATATCAAGCGCGTGCTTACCAGCGAAGTTGTGAAAACGGCGCCGCACGACCGCAAAAGAGTCGAGATTGACGCACCGCCACGCAGCTTCTCCTGGTATGCGCTCTATCTCACCGTCGCCCCCACACTCGGGCACGCGCGTGGGCCACTTGTAGGCCTTGGCATTTTTGGGCCGCAAGTCTTTTACCACCTCGACAACTTCGGGAATTACGTCGCCGGCCTTCTGCAAAACCACGGTGTCGCCGATGCGCACATCAAGACGTTTGATCTCATCTTCGTTGTGCAACGTTGCGCGTGAGACAGTCGTGCCTGCGACCGAGACTGGCTTCAGATGCGCGACCGGTGTCAAGACTCCGGTACGACCGATCTGAAGCGCGATGTCCTCGACGACCGTGGTGACTTGCTCGGCCGGAAATTTGAATGCGATCGCGAAACGCGGACCCTTACCCGTAAATCCGAGTGCGTCTTCGTGCTCCCGCTCGTTCACCTTGATGACGACACCGTCCACCCAGTACTCCTGTTTGCGGCCGCGCTCTTTCCATTCCTGCCAATACGCAACGACCTCGTCAGGAGTTTTTGCTACCTTGTGGTGTGGATTGACCTTGAAGCCAAGCTCTTGCAGATATTCGAGTTCTCCTACCTGGTCAGGTGGTTTTTTCTCAGACGTCGCAGCAAGTTCGTAGATAAAGGTGTCAAGCTTGCGAGCAGCGGTGAGAGAGGGATCGAGCTGGCGGATAGAGCCAGCGGCGACGTTGCGCGGATTTGCGAATGGATCCTCGCCCTTTGCCTTGCGTTCCTTATTTATCCGCTCGAGCTCCTTTGTGCTCATCCATATTTCTCCCTCGACAACGACATCAACTGGCCTTGCGAGCGAAAGTGGGACTGATTCGATCGTTCGCACATTGTGCGTCACGTCTTCGCCTACGGTGCCATCTCCGCGTGTCGCTGCGGTTTTCAACATACCCTTCTCATACGTCAGTACGACCTTGAGCCCGTCGATCTTGAGTTCGCACATATAGGTTGGGTTGGCATCAGGAAACTTTGGACGAAGAAATCGCCTGACTCGTGAATCAAAATCGCGGATGTCTTCAGGAGAAAACGCATCGTTGAGCGACCACTGCGGCACCGTATGACGCACCTTCTTGAAGCCTGGCAGGGGCTTCCCTGCCACGCGCTGGGAGGGCGAATCAGGAGCGATGAGTGAAGGATGCAGTGTTTCGAGATCCGTAAGCTCGCGCTTCAGAGAGTCGAGTGCTTCTTGGGAGATCTCCTCTTTATCGTAGACGTGGTACGCGCGGCGATACTTGTTGATGGTATCTTTCAACTTTTGGTATCGGTCTCGGACATCTTTCGGGATCGACATAGCTTGTAGCTTATAGCTTGCAGCTTGCAGAAGCAAAGCATATTCCCCTGTAAGCTGTCAGCTGCAAACTGTGAGCTGATTCAGTAGTGAAGTTCTACCGAACGCTGCAGAGCCCTCGAGCTCGTGAGAATTGTCGTGCAGCTCGTGCTATAGCCGTCGGCATGGATGATTGTCCTGATCGGGGCATTGGCTCCTCCAGAGGTACAAACGCCGCTCGATGTAAAGGTGCCCTGGCATTTAGTGACGGTTACCTCCGCGCAAAATCCGACAAAGGGATCAATATCCGTAAAGAAATTCATTTGCGCCGAGCTCATCGTATATGGATAGTACGGCGCCTGTGACGGGCGCCCGGAAGCCTGCATGCGCTCGCCATCGCACATGGGGTCAGGGTTGTTGCATGAGGGATTTATTGCATTCGTTGAAGTAGCGAAATAATTGCACCGAAAATCCCAATACAACGCGCACTCAGCAGCGGTATCGGCTGCATAAAACGCAAATTGCGAGTCGCGTCCGATCGCAGAAAGAGTTAGCTGCTTCTGGGCAATTGAGAAGATCGCGGCACCGACTGAGAGGACGATCGATGCAACGAGCGCCGCAAGCAGTAGAGTGAAGCCCCTTTGGGTAGTTTTTAGTTGTGAGTTTTTAGTTTTTAGTGCAACACCAGAGAGACTATCGAGCATCCGGTCTAACAACTTCCAACTAAGAACTGATAACTTCTTCATCATATTATTCTTGTGCCGAGCCATCGACAACCCAGCGATAGAGATTTTCTGAGATGCTGAAGGTGCGCTTTTGTATAGGCCCCGCCTGCCACTCGACCGTGACCGACACCCGCAACTCCCCCGTAGCTGCCGATGCACATGACCCATTGCTCTGGATGAAGCAGGCGCGCACTGTACGTGTAAAGTGAGTGTTTTCCCACCCGGATTCATACCCATATAGCGAGTGGTTGGTCTGTAGCGGCGGACACGCGCCACCAGAGCAGGGCGTGATCGCGCTTCCGGGATCGGTTTTTCGCGCATCGATGATGAATGGCGAGTTATCGTGCGGGATGGGCCCGAAAATATCGGGAGCACCGCTTGCGCTTTGGGCGATCAGGAGGATCTGCGCATCGCGGATACTGCGCAGCGCCTCTATCGCTTCTTGCGCCAAATAAAAGGAAGTGATCTGATCGCGCGCATAGCGAGCGGAGCTCAAGCTCTTTGATGCAAGCGACATCGGGGCTACGACCGCAATGGAGAGAAGCGCTACCGCAACAAGCGTCTCGATGAGAGTAAAGCCCTTTTGCGGTGTTTTTTCTTTTTTCATAAATCAAGTACGCGCTGCACGGCGGTCGCTTGTATGTGAAAGGTCGTGCGCTCACTGACGCCGACTGCTCCGACGCTGCCATTGACGACGATTACGACTTTTGGTTGCACCGTGTCACTTGGATTTGTACCGATGACATAAAACAACATTTCATCGATCGAAACCTCCGGTGCGGTAAGCGGAATGCCGCTCAAGAGGCTGCCGTCAGTTGACTTATAAATCCGCTGAGCCGCTGCGTCGTAAAAGTAGATCCAATCGTCCCCCGTTGTATTGGATTGCCCGACGAACGATTCAAAATAGAAGGAGCGGCCTCCTGTGGGGCAATCGCCATCTTCTGGATTCAAGGCGTCACAGCGATAGTCGTTCCCCATACGGATGGAACGCACCATGCCATCGAGCGCGATGTTGAGGTTATTCATGACCGACTGCAGGGCTTGGGCTTTGCGATTAGCATGCACGAGCGACAGGAGCGCGCCCACGCATACGATCATGACGACCGCAAAAAGCCCGATCGCGACGATCATCTCAACGAGCGTAAAGCCGCGCTGCGCGCGGCTGGCACCGGGCAGTAGGCACCGGGCACCAGAAAAAGACATCCCGCGATTTTCCGTTTGCTGTTGCCTGTTGCCTGTTGCCTGTTTGCTCATAACTATTGCCCTGGGCGACGCACCGATATTTGGCCGCTGTTCTCGACGACAACGCTCATGATGTCGCCACGCGGAGAGATAAGGACGATGCGGGCACTATCGTTTATAGCACTATCCCCGTTTATATGTATCGTGGCATCGGGCTCAGGCCGATGGAAAATGATATCTACTTGCGAAACGGGGTCACAGCTTACGGCATCGTTGCCTTGGGGAACACAAAGTTTGTGTATTCTATAGCCGCTGCGGATCGTATATGGCGAAGGTGGTACATTCTCGCTCACATCGTAGCCATCCTCATCCGCATCGGCGAAAAGCTCATAATGTTGAGGGTCGTTACTGTCGAAGTGCATGCCGTAGCCGGAACTAAAATTGCTCGCCCCATACCGTTGTACCGATATTCCGTATACTTGTGCCTGCCGCACAGTGAGCGCCACGTCATAGGTGAGATTCTCCAATTGCACGATTCCCCCAAAGCGCGAATTATTCGCAAGAATGACCGATGTGACAATGACGATAATACCGGTTACGACCAAAAGCTCGATCAGAGTGAAAGCCCGAAGATGCGAAGCGGATCGAGGTTGTACATGCTTAGGAACCATATGGTAATGCAGCTAAGTATGAGAAAGGGCCCAAATGGGATCTCGCTTTTCATTGTAAACTGCCAGGCGAGCCTTCGCGAGACTGCTGTGGGGGTAAACTCCTCGACAAATCTCCTCCAGCGATCCGAAGAAAAAAGGACAAGCGGCACGGAGATGACTGCGCCGATCACGAACGCGAGCAGTATACTGAATAGACCAAGCGCGGGACCGAGCAACCATCCGATGCCGAGCGCGAGCTTGATGTCGCCAAACCCCATCCATGCGCCGAATGGTAGGCCGCGAAGCGCTGAGGAGGCCCAAATGACAAAAAGCGGTAGTGCTGCGAGCGGTCCGGCGAGAAGTGCTGGTAGCCAGAAGCTTGCCTGCCCTGAGTCAATTGAATGGGTAGCTTGTAGCGGAGATACAAAGACCAGCAAAAGTGCGAGCGCATTAAACGTCCACACCCACGCGTCTGGAATAATCGCGTAATAGAGGTCGTACACAAAGATCGCAACAAGGAGAGCCATGATCGCACAGAACGCCAGTTGGTACAGGAATCCCAACGGAAGCGGGACGAGTGCAACCGACGCAAAGAGTGCGCCTGTCGCAGCTTCGACCAATGGATACTGAATTGAGATACGGCTGCCACACATGCGACATCGACCGCGCAAAAACACCCATGAAAGTATCGGCATGAGGTCATACCAGCGCAATTGTTTGCCGCATGCCATGCATGCTGAACGGCCGGAGAGGCTTCGCTCACCCCACCGCAGGATGAGCACATTGAGAAAGCTCCCAACCATAAGGCCGAAGAGTCCGAAGGCGATTGCCATTGCGGAAAGTATACCCCGTGAGATAGACCTATGTTCGACTATTGCGAGTATTCCGTTTTTATCTCATGGGGTATAACCCCGTGAGATACGCAAGGCTGCTACGCAGCGGGGTATAACGCACGAACCCCACCACAGGCGGGGTTCGTCTGGCAGAAATTCCGCTGGCCTTATGGTCTTACATCGTAGATGACACCGTCGGCGGCACCGGTAAATCCACCGTTCGACGCTGCAATGTCAGCATTCCCCGCCCATGTGCCGCCTGTGCATTGGCTCGAGGCAACCGCCGCGTAGTCACTGTCAGAGCTTAGGGCTGTGTGGCCTGTTGTTTCAAGCTTGGTGCCAAGGTGGTAGCTCGAGCACGTCGTACCACTTCCGATAGCTTCATATGCATACCCTAGCCCGGTCGACGGATCCGTCGCAAGCGTTGAGATAAAGCCTTCGCTCACGAGATTACTGGCATACTGCGCCGAGGTCGGATAATTACTGTGGGAATCGTAGTAGAGCTCAAGAGCAAGCTGGAGCTGCTTGACATCGGCAATGCGGCGCGCATCGCGACCCTTTTTGCGGGCCGAATTGAGGGATGCAAGGACGATCGAGGAAAGAATGCCAATGATCGCGATGACGACCAGAAGCTCGATCAAGGTAAAGCCCTTCGAATAAGATTTCTTCATACTATAAATAGTAACGGTTACCTGCTAAATCGCCTCAACGAATGAGTACGCTCATTGTATCGCGGCCCTATACGGGAGAAGCATAGGCTGTGGATATCCGGGTGAGTATCCCCGCACGGCAATGAAAGCAGATATACTGTGATGATGTCCGGGAGTCACTTTGGCTTGAGGAGTCTGCGCAAGAGGTTTCCCA
>MFKV01000009.1 GCA_001781105.1 Candidatus Kaiserbacteria bacterium RIFCSPHIGHO2_01_FULL_54_36
AAACCTCTTGCGCAGACTCCTCAAGCCAAAGTGACTCCCGGACATCATCACAGTATATCTGCTTTCATTGCCGTGCGGGGATACTCACCAAGTTATCCACAGGCTGTGGAGATCTCTTTATCACACTGGCACGCCACTTGACTCAGCGAAATTTCGAGACGGATTTGCATATTAGGCAAGAATGAGTCATGGAAACGGCGGGAATTTTAAGTGCCAAATCAGCGAGTAGTAAAGGACAGAGTAGAGTGGTCGTTATGTCCTATAGAAATAGATTTCCAATCATTGGAAAAATGCAGGTTCGAAATGTCCTTTAGACGAGCTGGCTAACGGACGGGAGTTAAGGACAAGAGATGGGCTCTTTGTTGCTCGCTGCGTACACCCTCAAGTTCGCAGAAGCACCGACAAGGAAATTTCATCTGTGTAATGCTGGGAGGTGAATGCTTGTCCACGCAAATTCACGTTGACTACGTTTTGAGCGTGCTACTTTTTAAGGTGGTCCGTTCTCTCACTTGTATCCGTTATTAGGATTTACATATTCAGATGCGTATGACGTTGACAACGAAGCTGTCGGCTGCGGCGGTAATTATCGGATTTTCACTTCTCGCGGTCGGCATTGTGTTCTTGGGAAACCAGCGTCTTGCTCACGGTTTGGATTCACCTTTCTTGCCATTTGACGATCCCCCGACAGGAAGCCAGATCCTTTGTTACCTCAACAACCTTGAGTTTGTTAATGGCGTGCCAATATTGCACCCTCCAATACCGATATTTGATGTGGGGGAGTGCGCGGGGCCAGATATAACCGAGTGCTCCAACGCGATAGACGATGACGGCGATGGGTTGATAGATTTGAGCGATCCGGCATGCCACTCGGACGGGAATGCGGGCAACCCAAGCTCCTACGATCCAACGCACGATGATGAATCGGATTTTGTCTCACAGTGTAGGGACGGTATTGATAACGACGGGGACGGAAAAACGGATTTTCCCACTGATCCCGGATGTGCTAGCCAGGGTGACAATAGCGAGACCGACGGCAGTGCGGGCGGTGGCGGGCCGGAAGATACGCTTGCGCTCTGTTCGGACAGCGCGGATAACGACGGCGACTCGCTTATAGATCTTCTCGATCCGGATTGCGAAGAGTTCCAGCCCAAGCTGGTAGTCCTGAAGCTCGTCGTCAATGACAACAGTGGCACCAGCACGGTGTCGGACTTCTCACTCTTTATAGGGACCACCACGTCCGCGACGACGTCGGTTTCCTCTGGCGCAACCACAACCGTCGCGGTGGACTCATGGAATGTAGGGGAACTACAAAAAGCAGGCTACACGGCGACATTTGGCGGCGATTGCAATGGCGCAGGTGTGGTATCGCTCGGGATAGGACAGACGAAAACATGCAGGATCAGCAACAACGATGTTGCGCCTGGGGCACTCGCATGCGCCGATGGAATGGATAACGACGGCGACGGCTTGGTCGACAGCGCTGACCCCGGATGCCATACGGACGGCAACGCATCGAATGGGGGCTCATACGATCCGACCGACAACAGTGAGACCAATTCAGGTGGAGGCGGTGGAGGCGGTGGAGGCGGGGGAAGCGCCACGACAACCGGCACGCTCGTCGTGAACAAAGTGTTCGCAAGCGGGACGACCACACCTGACCTCTTCTCGTTCACGATAAACGGTGCTTCGACAACCGCCTTTGCGTCGAGTAGCCAGAATATTCTCACGGTAACGACGGGCACCTACACAGTGCTTGAAGTGGCAACGAGTAGCTATACCGCAAGCTACACCAACTGTTCTGCAATTTCTGTCTCCTCTGGAGCAACGACTACCTGTACCATCACAAATACCCTTGCGGCGACTTCATCCACTATGGGGAATCTCGTCATTCAGAAAGTATTTGGGAGCGGTACCACCAGTCCAACGCTTTTCTCGTTCTCCCTGAACGGTGCGGCAACCACGACCTTCGACGCTGATGGGCAGAATGATCTTCTCGTAGCCACTGGTACGTACAACATCCTTGAAGCGGCAACCTCGACCTACAACGTAAGCTACAGTAACTGTTCGGGCATCCAGGTAGTGGCAGGCACCACGACGATGTGTGTCATCACCAACACGCTTGCGACGAGTACCCCGAGCGGCACAGGGGGGCCCCAATGTTCTGACGGAATTGATAACGACAACGATGGCTTTATTGATTTCCCTGCGGATTCAGGTTGCTCCAATGCAAACGATACTGAATCCGGTATCCCAAGCGGCGGGAGTGGCGGCAGCCCTTCGACCCCTTCGAGTTCCTCAGGGCAAGCAGGCTCAGGGTCTTCGAGCGGTGGTGGAGGCAGTAGTTCAAGCACAGGCGGAAGCTCTGGGAGCGGTGGATCAAGCGGCAGCGGAGGCTCTGGCGGCTCGCCCGGCCAGGGAAGCGTTCTGGGCAGCTCTACTTCCACACCACCGATATCAACGCCGCCGACCACGAATCCTTCATGCAACGCGCTCATCAGCGCATTCATGCGCATGGGAAGGAACAATGATCCCGAAGAGGTGCGCAAGCTCCAAGGATTCCTCAACGCAGAGATGGGCTCTAGTATCCCGATAACCGGCTTCTTCGGCCAGCTCACAGACGAGGCGGTGCGCGCATTCCAGTCCAAATACGCTACGGAAATACTTGGGCCATGGGGGATCAATACGCCGACTGGCTACGTCTATCTCACGACGCGCAAGAAGATAAACGAGATCTTCTGTCGTCCCGCGCAATTCCCACTGACGACTTCCGAAGTTGAGATCATCGCGAGGACACGACTGGGCATGGAGACAAGTACGCCACCCGCGTCAGGTGGCTCCGGAGGGGCAGGCATAGGGGGCAAGATGAGCGGATCAGGCAGCGGATCTGGATCAGGTGGTGTGATCGGGACAACGAGCTCTCCGACCTCAAGTGCAACTTCACCTCTGACATCGCCCGGCGCTATGGGACCAGTCTCAAATGCGCAATGGTGGCTCTTAGCACTCTTGGCAGTGCTCGTAGCGGCGGGCGTAGGGTGGTACTACTGGTCTCAACCGCCGCAACCGCCAAGCCAATCTTCCTTTTCTTGACGTCCGCACATTCTGTTTCTTGGTGAGATGCAGCGTTGACCCCACGGAGGGAGGCGTATATGTTTGAGGCCGGTTAGGTCTCCTTACTTGTAGCCACAAACATATGACGTTGACACTGCAAAAGGTGTCCGTCGCAGCGACGATACTTATCTTGTTGTCTGCGCTCGGCATCTTTTTCCTGGGAAACCAGCGTCAAGCACATGCAGCCGTGCCTCCACACTTGGGAAGCGCGATCGTGTGTAAGGTATTTACAGATCTCAATGAACTCGGTGAACCAATACCGATCTTAGACGGCGGTGATTGCCACAACCCACCTTCCTCCCCACCGCAGTGCTCCGACGGCATCGACAACGATGGCAACGGTGTGAAAGATTTTCCGGCTGATCCGGGCTGCTCGGACTCGAGCGATAACAACGAATTTACTCCCGCACCGACTCCGCCTGCATGCTCCAACGACCTCGACGACGATAACGACGGATTTATTGATGAGAACGACCCCAACTGCCACACCGACGGTGACCCCAATAACGCAAGTACATACAACCAAAATGGTTCTGAGACAGGCTCACTTCCGGCGTGCTGGAATAATCAAGATGACGACGGGGATGGACTGAAAGATTTCCCCGCAGATCCGGGATGTTCCTCGGCAACAGATACCGATGAGCAAAACGGCTCTGCACCGGGCTTAGAGAATACGCTAGGCACTTGCTCCGACAGCACAGATAACGACGAGGATAGTCTCGTTGATCTCTCTGACCCGGATTGTTCCGCATTCATGCCGCCAATCACTCCCCCCAGTGCGACGACCACTGCGACCACCACGACCGATACAATTGCCACCTCGACTACCGCAACGACCACGACAACTACGACTCCTCCGGCGTGCTCGGACGGCACAGATAACGATGGCGATGGCAAAACGGACAGCGTAGATCCCGGATGCGATAGTGCAGACGACACCGATGAAGCAAATGCACAAACAACAGGCGATAGTGGGGGAACATCCGGAGGAGGCTCTTCGGGTTCAGGCTCGGGGGGAGGGAGCCCTTCGACAGGTTCAGGGTCTTCGAGCGGAGGAGGTGGCGGAGGGGGAAGTGGAGGAAGCACGTTCATCGGCGTCGGATTTGGCGCGCCTGCCACAAGCACGCAAGGCACTGTTCTCGGTGCTGCAGCTGACGCGCCACCGGTAGCAGCCAACGAATCGTGCGACCAGTACCTGACCGCCTTCATCAAGAGCGGGTCGAAGAATGATCAAGCTCAGGTAAAACGGCTTCAATACGTGCTGCGCGACTTTGAGGGCAATGCGAGCTTACAGCTCAGTGGCACCTACGACGCAGCGACACTTGCTGCCGTGCACGCATTCCAGATGAAATACGCCTCGGATATCCTTGCGCCGTGGGGCATTAGCCGATCAACAGGCTTCACCTACCTTACGACGCGCAAGAAGATCAACGAGATCTACTGCCGCAATACAAAGCAGTTCCCGCTCAACAGTGAGCAATTGCAAACGATCGCCAAATCGCGCGCACTCGCGCAAGCAGCTGCTCCGGCAGTCACAAAAACAACTCCGATGTCATCCAATGTGAAGGCACCTGTGCAAAAAGCCGCATTAGCGCCAGCAACAAGCCCATCGCCATCGCAAGAAGTGAAGAAAAATTTTTGGGACCGGATTCTTGATGCCGTCAAGGGTGTGCGAGTATCGGCAGGCAGTCTCTGGGGGAAAGCAGTAGCGCAATAGGACAAGACCTATAGGTTTACGGCTCAAAGCACAGAGGTCTAAAGCACAGAGGTCGGTTCTCTGTGCTAGAATTTATTCATGCTCCGCAAGACGCCGCTTGTAAGGGACGAGGCATATCACATCTACAATAGAGGTGCGCACAAGTATACAGTTTTCACGGATGATTCGGACTACTGGCGTTTTCTGTCCCTTCTTCACTTGGCGAACCACACCGGCCCTGTACTCTTGCGTGAGATTCTCGAGCGTAAAAAGCACAGAGGTCGGTTCTCGGGGGAGATCTTTTCTGAAGAAGCTGATAAATCTCTGGTCGATTTGTTGGCATATTCGCTTATGCCTAATCATTTTCATCTAATCGTGAAGCAAAAGGGAGACGATGGGATCACAAAGTTTATGCAAAAATTAACCGTGTCTTATTCGATGTACTTCAACACAAAATACGAGCATAGCGGAGTATTGTTCCAGGGAAGATTTAAGAGCAACCATCTCGATACCGACCCGTATTTCAAGTGGATTTTTCCATACGTGCATCTAAACCCTGTCTCCCTTGTCGAGCCGCGCTGGCAGGAAAAGGGAATTGCCGACCCTCGGCATACGAAAGAATTTCTACGAAACTATGGCTACTCGAGCTACTATGACTATTATGTAGGTGAGCGGCCCCAACGCGCTATCCTCGCGTATGACCAGACTGCGGATCTTTTGGACAAGGAAGAAGATATTCAGGGGATGCTCACAGCGTATATGAAGGGCAGAGTTTTTTATTGGTCGGGCGTGTAGGAAAAACACAGGGGAAAAGCACAGAGTCGGAAAAGCACAGAGGTCGGTTCTCGGGGGTTTGTTGACAAGAGCGAGACGTTGTATAAGATGCCGCCGGAGCATGCCGACAGTCTTTTTGAGTCTTTTTGTGTCCTTTAGATTTTTTGGGGTTTCAGAGCGGACCCGAGACTGACAGCTTTTCGCTGGTTTCCCTAGGCCTTGGGTCCACTCTGCAATCTCTCAGACCGATTGACCGCTCACCACGCTTTTCTTGCGCTTTTTCGGCATTGACAGCAGTAATTTTTCCTCGGGATATATGCAGCAGGGAGATCATTTCCAAAGTATTGTGATTTTCAAGCGCGGAATTGCGCGATAGTTGACGAGAATTTCTTTTTCGTGTCGTATTGCCAAAAAAACACAAAAAGTTGTTGACCTCCCCGATAATAGATACATAATGCTCAGACGTTACGCATGTCCTGCAGTTTTCGATGGACAAGCGCAACGTGGGAAACCAGCGGTATATCATGACCGCTGTAGCAAAACTTTCTAACGGACAGGTTCAGGGAAAGCGAAGCACTCGTATATTGGGTGGTTCGCTTTTTGATTTTTATATCGGACAAGCGGCGACGGTGTCAAAGGCAGGGGCTTCATCTCTGGCACACGCTGCTTGGGTAGGATCGGTGAAGAGTACGGCACGACTCGCTTAAGGGAAGCGGATCGTGCCGTGAACTGCACCTCCTCGAGGCAACTCGGGGCAAGCAAGTTCACATAGGGTCGATAACCTATCGTCGCGTGCGCACTTTAATTAGCAAAGCGTGGCGGTGGATTTACCAGACACAATTAACTAATTCAAAAAACTATATGAAGAAACTTATTGCAATTGGAACGGCTGTAGCCATGTTCGCATCTGTGGCACCGGCATTCGCAGCGATCAACTCTAGCTCCATCACGATCACGGTCACGAACCGTGGCGACATCACCAACCACACAACTGCTAATTCACGCACGGGCTTCAACACTGCGGACGGCAGCATTGGCGGCAAGGGCGGCGTGGGCGGCGACATTCTTGGTAGCACTGGCAGCGAAAACAATGGTGGTGCGTCGGCTGGTAACGGCGGCAACGGCGGCAACGGCGGCGCAGGCGGACTCGTGCAAACGGGCGACGCGACGGCTGACGCTGGCAGCGAGAACTCGCTCAACGGCACCGATGTGGATGTGGAATTGGGCTGTGACTGTCCGGACGACATCAACAGTGTCACGATTGACGCGACTGTCGACAACAATGATCCCAGTAACACCATCACGAACGACACGCTCGCGGATGCTCGCACGGGTCGCAACACTGCACACGGCAGCACTGGCGGCGAAGCTGGCGCGGGCGGTAAGGTGGATGGTGGCACGGGTAGTGAGAACAACGGTGGCGCATCGGCTGGCACGGGCGGCGCAGGAGGCGCAGGTGGTCTCGGCGGCGAAATTCGCACGGGCGCTGCAAGCAGCACTTCCGGCACGATCAACTTGCTGAACACGACTTTCGTTCGCGTTCGCATTTAGTCCTTTGGACTAACGCTCTCTTCTTGAGGGTAGGGCTTCTTGCTCTCGCATTCGAAAGAGTCGCGAGAGCAAGGACCCTCCCTCCGGAGGACCTTGCGCAGGCCGAAACCCGCATGAGGTTTTCCGGGGGGAAAATTGTCAGACACGACTAATCAAAAAAATATTTTATGACTAAAAATGCAATGGCTACGTCAGGAACGCTCGCAACGGCAATTGCTGTGGCGGCGGTCTTGTTTTTTAGTGTGCAGACAGCGTTTGCGGCGACCATCAACGTTCCTGTGGACCAACCGACGATACAGGCCGCGATAGCAGCCGCCTCGCCGGGCGACACCATTCAGGTCGCGGCAGGGACATACTCGGAACCGATCCAGACGCTCGCGGCATGCGGCTTCGAGCCCGCTTCATACTGCATTGATAAGCCGCTCACACTCCGCGGCGACCCGGGCGGCGCAGCTGCCGGCCCGGCCGTGGGCGCGCCTGTTCTCGACGGCACCGGATTAGGTGACGGCTCCGCCATCGTACTTCTGCGCACCGGCGCCATATCGAGCGTGACCATCGAAGGCTTCGTCATCCGCGATTACACCAATCCCGTCGGGCAAGGCGGCGTGGGGAGCGGCGTTATGGCGTGGAACACGCAAGCCTCGGACGTCATGGTGAACGACAACACCTTTGAAGACCTCGGCTGGAACGGCGTTCTCGTCGGGAGCGACACCGATACGGTGCAATCCGGCTGGAGCGTCCTGAATAACATCGTGGACAATGCCGCATATGCGGGTGTAGAGCTGACGAACGTAACGGATTCGACCGTTGCGGACAACGAGATAACCGTTTCGAACGGCAATTGGGACGCGGGAGATTCCGGCGTCGGCATCGAAGTAGCGGTGCGCGACAGATCCGCAGGCTCAACGACAGCGGGCACGGACGTCGTCGTCTCGGGCAACATGATTACAGGAGGGGGAGCAGGGGCCCGCGCGGGAGTTAATCTCCTCGCGCGTGCCTACAACCTCGCCGGAACTGGTGCGAACTTAAGCGGCGTAACCGTGAGCGACAATGACGTGAGCGGTGTTACACCACGGGGCATATACGCCGTCGCGGAAACACGGAACGCGGCAGCAGTAGCCTCGATAGACGATCTGACCATCACCGATAACATCATAAGCGGCAACGGCGACGGTGTGGTCGTTAGCGACTTTGTGAACGGCGGCGGAACGCCGAGCCACAGCGACCTCTCTATCAACAGGAACTCCATTACCGGGAACGCTGCCTTCGGCATGGAGGTAGAGAATGGCAACCTCGTTGATGGGACCTGCAACTGGTGGGGCAACGTGAGCGGCCCGAGCGGGGTCGGCCCGGGAACGGGCGACGCCGTCTCCGCGAACGTTGATTTTGAGCCGTGGCTCACGACTTCCGATCTCGACGGACCGTGCGACGGACCATTGCCTCCTCCGACTCCGAGGACGATAAACTCAAGCTCGATAACGATTAACGTGATGAACCGCGGCTCGGTAGTCAACGTCACGCAGTCCAGTTCGCACACGGGTGCGAACATCGCTCTCGGAAGCACCGGCGGAGCGGGCGGCGCAGGCGGCTCGGTAACAGCAGGAGCCGGAAACGAGAACAACGGCGGAGCGTCGGCGGGGAACGGCGGCTCTGGCGGCAATGCCAGCGAAGGCGGACTTGTGCAGACGGGCAATGCCTCGGCGGATGCGGGCTCGCTCAACGACGTCAACACCACTGATGCAGAGGTGGATCTGGGCTGTGACTGTCCTGGCGACATCAACGGCCTCACTATCGACGCAACTGTCGACAACGATGGCGACGATAACGTGATCACCAATCTCACGCGGGCTCGCGCTCGCTCCGGTGCCAACGTGGCTCTTGGAAGCGACGGCGGTAATGCCGGCAACGGCGGCAACGTCAGTGCAGGTGCCGGGAACGAGAACAACGGTGGAGCAAGCGCGGGCACGGGCGGCGCAGGCGGCTCAGGCGACGTGGCCGGCACTATCGTGACCGGAAATGCGAACAGCACCTCCGGCGCGATCAACCTGCTCAACAACACCTTCGTTCGCATTCGCTTCTAGTCGCGCACACAAGTCTATGACCAGAACCCACACACTCCTTCTCTCAAGCACGCTCCTCGCGGTCTGCGTGCTTGGGTTTGCACCGAGCTCGCACGCTCTCTCACTCAATGCATCGCTTGGCGGAGGTAACGCGCTGATGCGTGCGAACTCGGGAGGTTCACAGGGTCTCACACGCGCCAATTCCGCAAGCAATCTACTGGCCCGCCTCACATTCGCGAGCACCGTGGGCGCGCCGACGGAGACACCTCCGACCGATCACACTTCGAACACGGGTGGCAATACATCGACCGATCAATCCAATGGTGCCAACGGTTCGACAGGCTCACCGCAGGCAGGCTCCAATGGGGTTCCGGCAGGATTGGCAGACGGGGACAACTCTAACGGCGGCGCGCAAGCCGGCAACGGCGGCAACGGCGCAGATGGCGGTAACCCCATTGGAAACTCTCCGAGTTCCAACGGGGCAGGCGGCGGAAATGGAGGGAACGGAGGTGCTGCGGCGAACGGCGGACTCGTGAGAGCCGGGGACGTGGTATCAAATGCAAACGCCCTCAACATGATCAATGTCAACATCATCAGAATTAGCACTCGATAGTTAAAGAAACCAGCACTATGCCCAGCAGTGAAATGTGCCTTCAGCTTAAACAAAATATGAAAACCAACAACCAACGTATCCAAAGTGCTCTAGTCGGGAGTTCGCTTATCACGCCGCGCCAAGACGGCATGCCGCTTGGCGCAAAGGCACATTCTACTGTCTGGGTATGACAAAACATCTCACTAAGAAAAGCATTATCGGAACCATCACCTTGGCTGCACTTCTAACACCAATGTTCGCGCTCGCGCTACCATGCACGCGCACGGTTTCATCACCGTCGGCGTTGAAAGACGTCAGCGCTCTATTTAACCGCTTTCAAAGGTAATGGCCATTAGTGATTACGCATAAAGGAAACCAGCACATGCCCGGTAGTGAAATGTGCCTTCGGCTTAAACAAAATATGAAAACCAACAACGAACGTATCCAAAGTGCAACAAGTGAGACTTCGCTTAGCAGCCGCGGCAGCCGGCAGGCGTCTGCCGCAAAGGCACATTCTACTAACCGGGTATGACAAAAACACAGATAAGAAAATTTGCAGCCCCCACCCTGATACTCGTAGCGCTCGCCGTGTTCGCATTCTTTGCGTTCGCCGTTGATGCATTTGCGGCGACGCAGGATCTGCGCAATAGAGGATCAACGGGGCGTACGATCGACCTGACGCCTACACCTCCTCCGCCGAGCCCCGCCACCCCTTCGACAGGCTCAGGGCAAGCCACACCTCCGCCTCCCTCCGGCGGCATCACCAATGTGACCCAAGGAAGTGTCAGCTCTGGAGGCAATACGGGCGGCAACGTGACTACAGGAGATGAAAGCGTGGAGGTGCATGTCGTAAATATCGGGCCGACTAATCCGCCACCTCCGCCACCTCCCGAACCGGCACCCACACCACCTCCTCCAGCGCCGGAGTGTGACCCACGCGACCGGGACTGCGCAGCGCAGAACGGAGGGCGCGCCCGATAGCATAAAAAAAACTGGCATATGATGAGCATTCGTTTTGCAAAACTCGCCGCTCTCGGAATGGTGCTCATTCCACTCTTCTCGGCGACTCCGGCGTTCGCAGCCACATTCACCGTCACCAAAATCGCAGACACCAACGACGGTGTTTGTGGCGCGGACTGCTCCCTGCGGGAAGCGATAGGAGCGGCGAACGCACTTCCCGGCGCCGACGTCATCACGCTGCCCGCTGGCACCTACACGCTAAGTATCGTTGGCGCGGGAGAGGATCTGAATGCGACGGGCGACCTCGACATCACCGGCGACCTCACGATAAACGGCGCCGGGGACGCGACCATCATTGATGGCGGAGCCATCGATAGGGTGCTCACGATCGTTCTCGGGGCGACCGTTTTCATTGACTCGGTCACGATCCAAAATGGCAATCCCGGAGCGGGCGCAGGCGCTGGCGGCATTCTGAATGCGGGAACCCTCACACTGACCAATAGCACCGTTACCGACAACACGGGCGAAAATTTTGGCGGCGGCATCTCGAATAGCGGCACCCTGTCACTGACTGACACGACCGTCAGCGACAACATTCTCGGCGGGACGAACTTGAGCGGAGGCGGCGGAGGCATCTTCAGCTCGGGCACGCTGACCTTGACGCGTAGCACGGTGAGCGGCAACAGCACGATAGGACGCGGTGGCGGCATCTACGGCGCCGACCCGACGATAACTATCACCAACGGCACCATTAGCGGAAACACCGCACTGAACGGTGGCGGAATCTTCAACAGATTCGGTACCGTGATTATCACGCACGCGACGATCGCCGGCAATACCGCGACCGACAATGGCGGCGGCATTTGGAACTTTGGGGGCACCATGACCTTGGCCAATTCCATCGTCAGCGGCAACACGGCGGCAACTCCCTCCGACGACTGTGCGGGGAGCATTACTTCCCTCGGGCATAACCTCGCGAGCGACGCCTCGTGTGCCTTCGCGGGTGTAGGAGATCTCAATAGCACTGATCCGCTCTTGGGGCCCTTGGCGGATAACGGTGGTCCCACAATGACTCATGCATTGCTTTCAGGAAGCCCAGCCATCGACGCCGTGCCGCTCGCTTTCTGCACCGTTACCACTGACCAGCGAGGCGTCCCGCGGCCTCAAGGCCCGGAGTGCGACATAGGCGCGTTTGAAGTGGAGGTTTGTCCGCTCCCGCCACTCACCGGGAGCATAACGATCAGAGTTTGCAATAGTGGCACCATCGGTAACACGACCACTGCGCTCTCTTCGACAGGCGGGAATTTCGGAGGAGGGAGTGTCGGTGGGCGCGGTGGGCGCGGAGGAAGTGTTAATGCCACCCTCGGCAACGAGAACAACGGCGGCGCTTCGGGCGGCAACGGCGGCTCTGGCGGCAGCGCGAGCGCAGGCGGGTTCGTGCAGACGGGCAATGCTTCGGCGGATGCGGGTACACTCAACGACGTCAACAGCACTGATGCGGAGGTGGAGGGTTGTGACTGTCCTGGCGACATCAACGGCCTCACGATCGAAGCCAACATCGACAACAATCGTGTCGCTCCGACGCAGAACCACATCAACAACTTCACCGACGCACGCTCTCGCTCCGGTGCCAACGTGGCTCTTGGCAGCGACGGCGGCAACGCAGGTGACGGCGGAGTCGTGACGAGTGGCGCTGGCAACGAGAACAACGGCGGAGCCTCGGCTGGCACCGGCGGCACCGGCGGCTCTGGCGACGTGGGCGGTACTATCGTGACCGGAAATTCGAATAGCACCTCTGGCGCGATAAACCTGCTGAACAACACCTTCATTCGCGTTCGCTTGTAGTCGCGCCGAAAGGGAGAAAAGGGAAACACTTCACCTCCTCCTCACGAGGAAGAGCCCATAGTTACGCCACCGCCTCCACCAGAGCCGGAGACATCGTGCGATGGCCGTACGAGATACGAGAGAAGGATGCGACGTAGGTCGCGTTCGTGAAGAGGGTATACTGTTTGTTAGTGGCGTTTATTAATTACAAGTAGCTATAAGGAAACCAGCTATGACAAGAACATTCTCATTAACACTCGCAACGCTCGCGGTAGCGGTCGTTGCTCTTGCGGGCGTCGCGTTTGCGGCGCATCCGGCCGGGCCCGCAGGCTTCTGGAAGTTCGACGAGGGAGCAGGCGCAACGGCGTTCGATTCGAGCGGCCACGCGCATGACGGAGCGATAATGGGCGGCGCTGCATACACGGCAGCCGGGATAGCGCCCGTCGGAGGAAATCTGTTCGCGCTCACGTTCGACGGCGTCGATGACTTTGTGGAAATAGCAAACGACAGCGATCTCGACATGACAGCGGCTTACTCGGTCTCGGTGTGGATCAATGTGACGGACGTCGCGACGTATCGGCCGATCGTCTTTCGCGGGGCGACTGATGCAAATGACATTGAGGTCTACGTCCAGAGCGGCACGGGCGATCTTATCGTCGCGCACAACCGCGGCAACGGTGGGATCTTCGATTTCGTCGGCTTCGATGATCCTCCGGCGGGCCTCTTTCATCTCGCCATCACCTTCGATGGCACCGACGTGATCGCGTACTACAACGGAGCCGCGGCGACTATTGTGCAGCAGACGACAGCCGTCGGAGCGCCCCTCGCCACCACCAAAGGCTGGTGGATCGGGAAAGTTGATCACGCCGCATTCGGTGGGGCGGAAATATTCTTCTTCAAGGGACTTCTCGACGAACTACAGATCTTCGCGAGAGCACTTAGCACAGGTGAGATCTCCGCGCTTGCTGCTCCTCCCGCGAATGCATGTGCGACGCCAAACACGGCGCCTCCGGGCTACACGCTCCAACTCGGGACGACGGGGAACGACACGGTCGTCCTTCTGCCCTTCACGATGTTCGTCGGGAAAGGCGGCACGGATAAGGTAAGCGGGCCGGACGGCAACTACATCATCTGTCTCGGAAGCG
>MFKV01000010.1 GCA_001781105.1 Candidatus Kaiserbacteria bacterium RIFCSPHIGHO2_01_FULL_54_36
CTATAAAACCGAGATGTGATTTCTGCAAGAAAGAATTACGTGGTTTCGGCGCACTTTTATTCAGCCCTCCGAACAAGAAGAATTCTGTCCGGAAATTTCACGTCTGCAAAAATTGTTACAAAAAGCTTGTTTCGAGGCGCTAAAGCATGGTGTTACAATTCGCGGGGTACTAAACTATGGAGCCTAATTCCGGTAAAAATCTGGTAATCACTGTAGATGCCGCCAACTGGGAGCGTATTCCGGTCAAGACGCATATCGTCACGAAAGACGATCAGACAGCGGACGTCGTCAAAAAATACGCGGGGCCGCACCTTCAGAGCGGCGACATGCTCTTCATCAGCGAGCGCATCGTCGCCATAAGCCAGGGTCGTGCGTGGCCGATACAGGACATCAAGCCATCCCCTCTTGCGAAGTTCCTCTCGAAATTCGTCCACAAATCACCCTACGGCATCGGGCTTCGAAGCTTATGGACAATGGAACTTGCGATCCGTGAGGCAGGTGCGCCGCGAATTCTCATGGGTGCCGCGGCGGCGGCACTCACGAGGCCGTTCGGCATGAAGGGTGTTTTCTACCGTGTTGTGGGAAAGAACATCAACGCGATCGATGGCCCATGCTCGTATACGCTGCCCCCCTACAATACGTACGCAAAATTGGGCCCCGCCGAGCCCGAAAAGGTGGCGCGCGAACTCGCGCGGGAGATCGCCTGCGAGGTCGTGATAGTGGATGCCAACGACCTCGGCGTGAATGTACTGGGCAAGTCGAACGAGAGTATTACCGACGAATTTTGCAAAGCGATCTTCAAAGACAATCCGCTGGGCCAGTCAAAAGAACAAACTCCCCTTTGCATCGTGCGAAAGGTCGCGTAAGGAAAATATTTTGCTACAATCTTCGGAACCCGCCCATATATCCATATGGACGGGTCAGTCGGAGAAAATGTAAGCAAGCTTCCATTTCGCTCCTCGTTACCGCCCATAGCTCAGTTGGTAGAGCAACTGCCTCTTAAGCAGTGGGTCCCAGGTTCGAGCCCTGGTGGGCGGACATGATTCGAAAACAGCGCCTGCGTGCT
This sequence comes from Candidatus Kaiserbacteria bacterium RIFCSPHIGHO2_01_FULL_54_36, assembly GCA_001781105.1. Taxonomy (GTDB): domain Bacteria; phylum Patescibacteriota; class Minisyncoccia; order Phycocordibacterales; family UBA2100; genus UBA10103. The sequence goes on from MFKV01000010.1 coordinate 1,067, forward strand.
GTTTTCGTTTACATGTCCGGGCCGGAGTCATGTTTCGTCATCAGACGAAACGGGCGAGGCAGGGTCGTGGAATTTTGCGAGCGGCGGCGAGCAAAATATCCCTGACGACACGGGGCGGCAGCAAAGATATTTGTGACGACAAAAATCTGCTACGATACGCGAGTTGGGCGGGTGGTGAAATGGCAGACACGCAAGGTTTAGGACCTTGTGCCGCAAGGTGTGAGGGTTCGAGTCCCTCCCCGCCCAAAACTTATTGCGGTCCAAAACTTGGAGGTACCGTTACCTGATCCATGCGAGATACATCAGGATTGCGGTAGTCGAGCCCGAAAGTGTTGTCGAGCAACTCAAGGATACCCCATACAGATACCATGATGAGCATGCCGACGATGCCCCACAGCATATGTTGCTTTCCTTCTTTGTTGTCCCCTCCCTCGTTGAGCTTCCACAAGAACTCCACGAGGCCCCAGATGAAAAGGAAAAAGCCCAGCGCAAACACAACCACGATGACGGGATAGATAATAAACTTCTCCAGCTTGCCTACGAGAGTTGTTACGGCTTCCATATTACGTGGGCGGCCTTATTGCCCGCAAAAGGAGCAAGCCCTAATTACATGTTCGTATTTATCTGAATGCCCTTCGGAATGACGGGGTCGGTCGAGGTCACCTGGAAGGTGCTCTGGAGGAGGCGGATGATGCCCCAGATAGAGACCATGACGAAGATGGCGATGACGCCGTAAAACATGATTTGGAGGCCCTCAGACTTCGCTTCGCCTGCGTTTACAAGATACTTGATGAGTCCCCAGAAAAAGACGACGATCGCAAGCGTAATGAAGAGGCCAATGAGCGCATTGAGGAACGTATTGGCGAGAGCGAGGGTATTCAGGAGCGTTGCGGCGCTCGCAAATGCTGGTAGAACGACTACTCCAATTGCAATGACCGAAGAACTGATAACTTTGCGCATGTAAAGAGGTTTTATGCTGTTATTCTACCTGCCCGCCGAAACCTCGGCGCAGGCGGGAGTATTTCAATGGTATAGGTGGGTAGCAGAAACACAATAGAGGCCCTAGGCTCAATGTGGATAACGCCGATCAATGCTCCTCCTTCTCCCCACCGCTTTTAGCGGCCAAAACGACGATAATCCATATGAGTATGGCTGCCACGATGAAAGAGATGATCATGCCGGCAGTGCGCGGATGGTTCTGGAAGAACTGGACGATCGCCAGGAGGACCACCAATACGAAGAGGATGACGACCGACCATTCCATGATCTTGATCGCTTCAGTGCGATACGTAGGCCAGGTCCCGAGCCGTACGGCCCAAACGACAAATCCGATACCGTAGGCGAGCATCGCTGAAACCAGCATGAGACCCACGAACACGTTGAAGAGTCCCGCAGCCTGCGCGACCGTTTGCGCGCTTGCAACCTGCGGCAGTAAGAAGGTAGCCAGAGAGAGTAGCAAAGATCGAGATCGCATACAGTTACCCCTCAAATCTCGGAGACACAAAGGGGTCTGATTGTGTCTGTGTCGGAGTTGACGATATCTGGCTGCCGCCAAAGAGTGTTTCCTGCAGAAGCCGCAAAATACCCCAGATAGAGACCATGATGAAGAGTACAATGATCCCCCACAAGAAATATGCGCGCACTTTCTCGCCTCCCTCCTTACTAAAATTCAAAATGTTGGTCGAAACGCCAAAGAAGTACACAACGATGCCCGCGACCACCAAGACCGCTGTCGCGTTGTTGAGCAAAATCACCACGAGCGCCGCGAGTTGATCGAAGGTCTTCGGCGCTTCCGCGAATGCTACCGACGGAGCGAGAAGCGAAACGGCGATGACGATACGTGAGAGGCGCATACCCGGCTAGTACAATTTCGAATAATTCCTGCCGCAGGTTGAACTGCGGGTCGTTTGCAAGAAAACGAACGCTATATCTTTCAGTGAGTGTTGGTGAATGTTCATATCAAGGCAATTCGAAATTGTCCTGCCGGGCATACGCTATGTAGGTCCAACGAGTTGGGTAACCGTACCCCCGATGAGCGTGGCAATAACCCACGCGCCGAGAATGAGCAAGGCTCCGATGAGTACATAGAGGAAATTCGTATGCGCTTCAGATATCTTTCCCGGATTGCCGCGTGCTTTGATGTACATAAATCCTGCAACAACGATAAAAAGTGCAATGACCGGAAGCGCCACGATGACGAGGACCTTGAGCGCCCCTGCGATAAAGGTGGGGATATTGCTGAATTCGGGCTTCAGCGGGTTATTCAATTTTGCTTCTTGCGCATGCGCAATGCCGACGACGGCAAACAGCGCAATCGTCTGAAGCGCAAAAATTATTTTTCGGATCTTCATAGTCCTAAGAGGCGCCCCAATTCTTGGTCGGCGCGCTGCACCGCTTCGTTGACGAGCAAGCTCCCGCTTGTCGTATTCTCGATCATAGCGCGGAAAATTTCGGCTGTCGCTCCCGGGTCGGGATCAAACCACGAGTGAGCGAGGATCGCCTGCTTGTTGAAAAGCTCATCGTTGCCTTGCGCCGGCGCGCTCACGAGGTCACGCCTGGCGCTGGGCATCCCGAGCGCGGTCGATAGCGATTGTGCATTTGCAGTGGAGACCAGCAAGAAGGCAGCCGTGATAGCGCCGTTGGGGTTTTTGCCTGCGCGCGAGGCGGCGAATGCATAGATGCGCGCGGTATTGAGCGCATTGGGGCTCGAGCGGATCTGCGGAATGGGGGCGACCGCAAAATTGAGATTTGGATTCATGCGCGCGATAAGTGGCGCCTCGGACGCATAGCCAACGTAGAGAGCCACATCGCCCGCAGCAAATGTTTTTTGAGAGTCCGGTAGTGAGCGATTCCACGAATAGTCATCTTTCGAGGGGTCGGCAAATTCCGTATAGAAGCGCAGCGCCGAGGCGGTAGATTGTGTCGCGCCCCCGACGCGCGGCATGAGCGCGGGGACGAGATCCCCGCTCGTGTCGTGTGTCGTTATGCTGCCTCCGGCCTGCAATATCAGTGTCGCAAGGATATCTTTCGCATTGGTGACATTTTTGTACTCACCAAAAGCGATAAGAGATCTTACTAACGTACCCGTGTCGTCGCGCGAGCTCACCTTTTGTGCCATTTCAAAAAGCTCGTCCCAGTACTTGGGCGGCTGGGCGTAGCCGCCCGAGGCCATCACGTCTTTGTTCCAATACAGAATGAGTGGGTCGGCTAAGACCGGCACTGCCAGGATCCCTTCTTGCGCGAGGAATGGCGTAGCTGCCTCGATAAACGTATTTTCGAATTGCGCTTGTGAGAGTGCGGAGAATGGTATGACAAACACCTTGCCCGCATGCTTCACCGCAGAATCCTGACGCATGATGAAAAGATCGGGCCCCGTACCGCTCGCAAGCGCATTGGTGAGCTCAGCCTCATAGGTCGCCGGATCTTTTTGCTCGTAGCTCACTGAAGTGAGCTGGCCGCTCGTTTCAGATGCTTGGCGAATGACCGCGGAGAATGCTCCCTGGTCGAGCGTGCCCCAGATCTTGATCGAGCCGATCGTGTTCTGCTCTGCGCCGCCGATCGCAAGCGCGAAGATGAGAACCCCCGCGACTGCAAGCCCGCCGAAGACGACGAGAAGCGTGAGCTGGAACATTGATAATTTGCGCATACCCGGCTAGTACAATTTCGAATAATTCCCGCCGCAGGTCGAACTGCGGGTCGTTTGCAAAAAAACGAACGCTATATCTTTCAGTGAGTGTTGGTGAATGTTCATATCAAGGCGATTCGAAATTGTCCTGCCGGGCATAGTTATTTTTGCTGAGGAACTAATTTGAAAACAAGGCCGTAATGGTGCGCCCCTGCTGGAAATTCTCTCAAGAGCCCGAAGCCGCACGTTCTTGCAAGCTCGATTGCTTTCTCTCTCGCGACAACCTCTTGTTTGATCGGGCCCATGCCGCCGAACGACTCACTCCAGTCGATGATCGCAAGCCGACCCGAGGGCTTCAGTATCCGCCACGCTTCTTTGAGCACAGTTGCTTTGTCTTCGAGCTGGAATAAAAGATTGGAAATAAGAACAAGATCGAGTTTCTGATCCGCGATCTTCGACGCTTCCGGTCTCTCAAGATCGGCCCAGATGATCTCAACATTCTTGAATCCGCGCCGATGCGCTTCATTCCTCAAGCGCTGCAAAAGGTCTCGCTGCACATCTATCGCGTACACATGCCCGGAGTTGGCAAGTGCTTCGGCAATGTACAAGACATAGATGCCGCTCCCCGATCCAAAATCAGCAACCTTCATCCCTGGCTCAATTCCAAGCGCCCCAACGTTGCGCCGCGGATGCGCAAAGCCCGCCGTTTGAAGCGGAGTGTGATGTTGTGCAGTGTCTGCCCCGTTAGAGAAGCCGGCCGAGTCGAGTTTCGTTTTTTCGTGTGAGAGCATACCGATATAGTACGTTCACTAAACCCGTTTCTCTAACGGGGTGAACATCCATACAATTATATAGCAAGCAGCGCACCTTCCGCGCCCGCCGCAGCTAACATTTGTGGGAAACTTATTTAGCTTTTTCGTCGTCCCAAGCTGCAAGTTTTTTGTCCATGTCTAAATATTTCTGCCCAATAAGTTCGTCCGCTGTATTATACCCTCCTACGTCAAATCGTTTATATATACTTTGCGACAAATTCGTAATATTTTCCTTTGTTCTTTGAGGATTCGATGCCTCAGAACCAAGAACTCCAATCAACGTGTCTATGTCTGCACCGAGTTTCTGTTTAAAGGCCTCAGGATCTTTGCCATACTCCGTAATGTCCTCATAGCTCGCATTTACTGCACGATCAATTTTTTTGCCCACATCCTTTAGTTTTTCCCACATAAAGATGAGTTATGCCGATAATCAATATCTCCATAGTATACCACTGTTTCAAAAAGACACTTTACTCTGGAATCTCGGCTTCAAACACCACGAACGAGGCGACCTGGTCGCCTTCGCGGAGTTTCATCACACGGACGCCTTGTGTCGCGCGGCCGGAAGAGCGGATCTCGTCCAATCCAGTACGAATGGTTTGTGATTTCTTCGACATCGCGACGAGCTCACCTTTGCCTGTGATGACCGCTGCTCCTACAAGCTGCTTCGTCTTCGGCGTGATAGACATCGTCTTGATGCCTGAGCCGCCGCGGCCTTGGGTCTTGTATTCTTTGAGCGGAGTTTTCTTCCCGTAACCGGTCGAGGAGAGCACGAGAAGTTCCGCGTCTTTTGAAGATTTGGGGATGACACCCGAGCCGACAATGACGTCGCCCGATCCGAGCTTCATGCCGCGTACCCCGCCCGCTTGCCTGCCCATTTCGCGGACGCCTACTGCAGTAAAGCGGATGGATTGCCCTTTCGAGGTCGTCATGATCACATCATCACCCTTGTGCACGAACTGCGCACAGATGAGCGCGTCACCTTTATCCAGCCCGATCGCGATAAGCCCCGAGCGGCGTACTTCGTGGAAGCTCTTGGCAGACACTCGCTTCACCGTGCCCTGCCTCGTCGCCATGAAGAGCGAGAGCCCTTCGATCGCTTTCTTCTCTTTCGGCATCGAGAGAATGGAGGTTATGACTTCACCCTGCTCCAGCGAGAGGAAGTTCATTATCGATTTCCCCTTCGTCGCGCGGCGGCCTTCGGGTAGGTCATACATTTTGAGCTGATACACCTTGCCGCGATCGGAGAAAAAGAGAAGGTCCGAGTGCGCGCTTGCTGTAAGGAATTGCGTAACGAAATCTTCCTCTTTGGTATCAAGATCGATGACGCCCACGCCGCCGCGCTTTTGCCTGCGATAGTCACTCGGATTGGTGCGCTTGATGTAGCCGCCTTGTGTGAGCACGAGGACCGATTCTTCGTCGGCGATAAGGTCCTCGGCGCTCAGGATCGTCGCCCCGCGCTTCACGATCTTTGTTCGCCTATCGTCGCCATACTTCTCGACTATCTCGCGTATCTCACGCTTAATGAGATCCATCAATTTCTTCTCGCTCTTAAGAAGTGCTTGCAGCTCCTCGATGAGAGCCTGCACCGCCTTCAACTCCTCCTCTACTTTTTTACGCTCAAGCCCGGCGAGCTTGGAGAGGCGCATCTCGAGAATGGCATTGGCCTGCAGCTCAGAGAATTTGAATTTGCTCATCAGGGAGGCGCGCGCGTCATCCACATCCTTACTCTTCTTGATGAGCGCGATGATCTCGTCGATATGATCGAGTGCCTTTTTGAGACCGAGCAAGATATGCTCGCGCGCAGTCGCCACCTTGAGATCGTACTTGGTGCGCTTGGTCACCACATCCTTGCGATGCGCGACGAAATACTCCAGGAGCGCTTTGAGCGAAAGCGTCTGTGGCACGCCATCCACGAGCGCGACGACGTTGTAATGGAAGGTCTCTTCAAGCTGCGTGTGCTTATACAAATAGTTGAGTACTGTCTGCGCATTCGCATTGTTCTTCAGCTCGACGACAACGCGGATGTCCTTGGTGCTCTCGTCGCGGATATCGCGGATGCCTTCGAGCTTTTTTTGGTGCACGAGGTCGGCGATCTTGGTGAGGAGATCAGATTTGTTGACGCGGAAGGGGATCGAGGTGATCACGATTTGGTAATCGCCTTTTTTATTTTCCGAGATCTCAGCATCTCCGCGCACAACGACCGGTCCACGGCCCGTTGAGTACGCGTGCGCCATATCTTTCTGGTTGAACGCGATGCAGCCGGTCGGGAAATCGGGTCCCTGCACAAATTGCAATAGATCGTCGGTCGTCGCGCCTGGATTCTCGATGAGGTGGACGGCGGCATCGCACACTTCGCGAAGATTGTGCGGCGGAATATTGGTCGCCATACCGACCGCGATACCGAGCGTGCCATTCAAAAGCAGATTGGGAGTTGCAGACGGTAGCACGGTCGGTTCTTGCTTGGTGTTATCGTAGTTGGCAACAAAATCAACGGTCTCTTTCTCGATGTCCTTCATCATCTCGCCCGCGAGCCGCGACATCT
>MFKV01000011.1 GCA_001781105.1 Candidatus Kaiserbacteria bacterium RIFCSPHIGHO2_01_FULL_54_36
CCTTCTTTTTTGACATTGAGTTAGAGTATACCCGATTCAGCACGCACTACGTACCGGAACGCGGAAGCGCATTGCCGTGCGGGGATACTCACCTATAACACTCCTTTGATGAGGCCCCCGCGACGCGGGGGCCTCTATACTACAAAACGACAAGCCCTACATCGAGCTGCCGCAGAGACGGCAGTTCGCCTTGTGCGTGACGACCTCATAGACCGCCGCGAGGCCGACGAGTATGTACACAAGCCATTCCACCTGCGGCCAGGAGCCAAGGAGCATGCCGACGACGTTCCAGTCAGCATTCATGAATCCTCCCAAACCGATAAGACCCCAGTTGAGGCCTCCAACGATCATCAGGATCCAAGCGACCATGTGCAGATTTTTCATAATATTGTGTAGAGAAATTGTCTAGTAACGCTCGACCTCTTTGATGTACCTCCACAGTATGTACGCGTTCATGAAATCTGCCAGTCCCCTATGCTATACTCTGTGCATTAGTACATACTGAGTACATAACACAATATTAATATGGTTCCTGTCAATTACCTTGCGGTTCTTGCCTGCGCAATCGCATCAATGGCAATAGGATTCCTGTGGTATGGACCCCTCTTTGGGAAGACGTGGTCTACGCTCATGGGCTGGGGTGAAATGACACCGGAGAAAATGGCCGAGCTGCAAAAAAAGGCCCGCCCTGCATATGCTGTTAGTTTCGTCGGCGCTCTTGCAATGGCGTTCGTTCTCTCGCATAGCCTCGTCTTTGCCAGCACGTACCTCAATACATCGGGCATTTCCGCCGGATTGCAGACTGGATTCTGGACGTGGCTCGGATTCGTGGCACCCGTCACCATTGGGAGCGTGCTTTGGGATGGAAAGCCCTGGAAATTGTGGTTTATTAATGCTGGCTACTACCTGGCACTGCTTCTCGTCATGGGAGTCATCCTCGCGCTCTGGGTATAATCCCAACGCTCTTCACATTGGCTTCACTGCGAAGCCTCCATACTGGGAGACAGAAGTACATTCGATTATGAGCTAGGGAAAAGCTCATGCAACGAATAACAGCATGTCTTCTGAAGAAGATAATCATGCAAGCCGGCCCCGCCCGCAGCGTTTAGACGCGTAGGCGGGGCCGGCGCATTTCACCCCTTACTCCCATTCTCCCCTTTTGTCTTCTCGGCTTCAAAGACGCGCTTACGAAGCTCTGTGGTTGAATAGCCGTGGTCGCGGGTGTTGTAGTAGATCGGGAGTGGGAGATCCTTCCCGGTATAGGGCTTGTTATTGTATTCCGCCCCCAATATCCGTACATCAATGCCGAGCACGTTTTCGGTAAGCATTTTGATGAGGTCTGCTTCAGTATCGTAAACGACTATTTCATCAATATACTTGATGCCGCGCAAGATTATCTGGCGCTCTTCTACCGACATGATGGGCTTGTTCTTGCTACCAGGCCGATCGAGCGAAGGGTCCGAGTGCAGGCCGATGATCAGATAGTCACATTGCTCCTTTGCCTCTTCAAACATGAGCATGTGCCCAGCGTGGCACAGATCGAAGGCGCCGGCAGTGAATCCGACTTTTTTGCCATCTCGCATTGCCGGAAGAATAGCACAAAATCTCTTCAGTGCTATAGTTGCGCCATGGAATGGGCGTATATCGTAGGCGGTGCAATTCTCCTCTATCTTCTACTCTCGCTGCGGATCGTGTGGCAATACCAGCGCGGTGTCGTATTTTTGCTTGGCAAATTCCAGGGCATCCGCGGGCCGGGGCTCACACTCATCTTCGTCCCCTTTCAGAGTATGACACGTGTCGATTTGCGCACTGTCACCATGCAGATACCACCACAAAAGATCATCACGCGCGACAACGTTTCGATCGACGTGACCGCAGTTGCCTACTATCTCATCACCGACCCGGAGAAGTCGGTGATCGCTATCGAAGATGTATACAATGCAACGAATCAGATCTCACAGACCACAGTGCGCAACGTGATCGGAAGGTTTTCGCTAGACGAACTCCTTGTTGATCGCACCAAGATCAACAACGAGATCCGCGCTGTCATCGACGACCATACCGAGCCTTGGGGTGCAAAAGTGACCATCGTAGAGATAAAAGACATCACCCTCCCCGACAACATGCAGCGCGCAATGGCCAAAGAGGCCGAAGCCGAGCGCGAGCGCCGCGCCAAGATCGTGGCGGCCGAAGGCGAATTCCAGGCCGCAAAGCGCCTCGGCGAGGCAGCGGATGTAATGCAGGCGCACCCGGTTGCCTTGCAGCTTCGCACCCTGCAGACCATGGCTGAGATCTCCGTTGAGAAGAATTCAACGATCATATTCCCTGCGCAGTTCATGACGACTGTCAGCGAGGCTATAAAGATGATGAAAGACAGCGGAAAGTAGGGGCCAGTTGACAATTCCGTCAAATAATCTCCTCCTGCGATTTAACGAGGCAATCGTGTCTCGAAAGGTTGCGCAGGCGTTGAGCCGAGCACCGAGGACTTTCCAGTAGGAAAGTCCGGCCTTGAAAGACACGATTGTCAAGTAAGAATCGCCTCCCTCCCCCCGTCTTCATTAAGAGAACTCATCAAAAGTTCATTGTGTATAAGTTGTAATAAATCGTGTACTCTTACTAATGTAGTTAAATAACACCATGAAAATCCTCCTTGTAGAAGATGAACAGAAATTAGCAGAAGCGCTCCAAAAAGGGCTCGCGCATGAGGGCTACACCGTCGACATTATCTCCGACGGCAAGAAGGCGCTCTCTCGTATATCGCTCCACCGTAGCGATTACGACGTCATTATCCTTGACCTCATGCTCCCCTCAATGGATGGGCTCGAGATCTGCAAACAGGTGCGAGAAATGAACATCACTGTTCCCATTCTCGTGCTTACCGCGCGCGCCGAGACGGACACGAAGGTGCAGCTTTTGCTTGCCGGAGCCGACGACTACCTTGTGAAGCCCTTCTCGTTCGCTGAATTGAACGCCCGCCTACAGGCACTCCTGCGCCGGCCCAACGAAAGCCTTCCCGAGAAGCTCACCGTCGGTGATATAGAATTAAATCCGGCAGAGCGCAAGGTTATGCGAGAGGGTCGCGAGATCCCTCTTACACTGAAGGAATTCGGATTGCTCGAGTACTTCATGCGCCACCCGAACCAGGTCGTAAATCGGGAAGACCTTCTTAGCCACTTATGGGATTTCAATTATGTCGGCTTTAGTAACGTGGTTGACGTCCACGTCAAGAATCTTCGCAGAAAGCTCAGCAACGACGGTGGGAACGTATTGGAGACGGTTCGCGGCGTTGGGTACCGCCTGGCTGAATAAATACCGAGCCGATCCGTTCTTCCGCACAGAGATCAACGTCGTCGGGCTCCAGATCGCCTTCGCCCTGGTCATACTCGGCCTAGTGGCGATCTCATTCAGCCTCCTCTACACCGACGTCTCTCGCGCGATCGTTCAGGGTATTCAGGCAGGCATCGACGCACAGACTTCAGGCGCGGTTGCCCCGTCGATCACCCAAGAGCTCCAGCAGATAAAGGTACAGAATCTCACTTCGATCATAACCATCATCATCCTCACGACCATTCTTTTCGGCTACATCATTGCGCGCATTAGCCTTGCCCCCACGAGGAACGCACTCACTTCCCAAAAACAATTCATCGGCAACATCGCCCACGAGTTGCGTACTCCGCTCTCGGTCTTGAAGACCAACACCGAAGTGGCGCTTTTGGAAAACCACGTCGATCCTGATATCAAGAGGACCCTCGAGAGCAACGTCGAGGAGCTCGATCGCATTTCCGAGATCATCAACAATTTACTTAGTCTCTCCACCCTGGTGCGGCCCGAGCACGTCGAAATGAACGCAGTGGACCTTTCCGCCATTGTGACGGAGGCCATCGACAAATTGGAAGAACTTGCAAGACGCGGCAGCCACCAGATTACCGTGCGCAAAGGCCCGGAAACTTCAGTATGGGGCAACGCAGCGGCCTTGACGCAGATCGTGAGTAACCTTGTGAAAAATGCGATCCAGTACAGCCCGCGCAGCGGTAATATTCGCATTACTGTGGAGCCAGCACCCAACAATCACGTGGACCTCATCGTGCAAGACGCCGGAGTGGGCATCGCGCGCAAAGATCTCTTTCGGATTTTCGAGCCATTCTACCGAGGCGACCCATCACGTACGCGCGGGACCGGAGGCTCAGGCTTGGGGCTCGCTATAGTCTCCGAGCTCGTGAAGATGCATCGAGGCAAGATCACGATCCGAAGCTCGGTGGGGCGCGGCACGACCGTTTCGGTCTCTTTGCCCGGTGTAGCCGGGCGCGGCAAGGTCGGCGCCGAAGCGAGTGCGAAAAACGTCCCCAACGAGATCGCGGTAGATTTCTCCCGCCGGTAGCGCCATTTTCTCGCCGAACAGTAGGCATCATATCGCATGGATGTAACAGCTGTTACATTCATGCGTGGATCGTTGTATACTTTTGCAATATGAGAGGAAAAAAGAGAAAGCAACACACTCTCGGACATTATGAGAAAGATATTTTGGACCATCTCACTACAGGAGATGTATTAATGAGTGCGCTTCTCTCAGGACGATCAGTACGCGCGTTCTATCGCGAGGCGCGCAAACGCGCTCGCATACGATCTCAGCGTAAGCGCAGTATAGAAGGGTTGGCGAATAAAGGGTTAGTTGAGACGCAGGGTGACATAGTGTACCTAACGCAAAAAGGAAAGGAGTTGCAGCAAATATTGCAATCAAAAACTGGACCTGAGGGGACGTGGGACGAAAGCTGGTGGATTGTTATGTATGACATTCCGACTTCTATAAACGCTTTTCGATTCGAGCTTCGAAGAATCTTGATTCAATCTGGATTCCGAAAATTGCAACACAGCGTTTGGATTCACCCGCGCCCGTGTTTAGAGCTTGAGTTTCTCATGCGTGCTCACCCTCGCCTCTCAAAATACATACGCTACCTTAAGGCACCTCCATTTACACACATGAAAACCATTACTGACTGGAAAAAGCTCTCAGCGGTTTAGCGCATATTAATAACAGCTGTTATATCCATGCGGTATTACTGTTTGAAGGAAAGTATTCTTTGGGTACAATACATGCATGAAAACGGCGCTTCTGGCATCGTATGAGAAAGACGAGTCATTGCACCGGCTCGGGCGCCTGCTTATAGACAACGGCTGGCAGCTATGGGGCTCAGCGGGTACCGCCCGCTTTCTTTCAGAGAATCACATCCCCTGCCGCGATATCGCCTCGATCGTTGGGCCGCCCATTTTGGGCCATCGAGTCGTAACGCTCGCGCGCAAGGTGTACGCGGCGCTCCTTGCGAATACCAAAGAAGATTTCGAGGAGCTCGACCGCCTCGGCGTGAGCTCGATCAACCTCGTCTACGTAACCCTCTATCCGCTAGAGCAAACGATAGCCGATCCAAAAGCGACTCCGGAAGACGTGCTCGAACACACCGACATTGGGGGCCCGACACTTCTGCGTGCCGCGGCCAAAGGCCAGCGTCTCGCGCTCTCGGACCCGAGCCAGATCGACCTCATTGAACCATGGATCAAAAACGGCTCGCCTGATAGTGAGCGCGGGCCACTCGTGGCGCGCCTCGCCGCAGCCGCCGAGCGCTGTGTGGCGGATTATGTCAACGCTTCGGCTACCTATTGGGAAAGCCGGTTGTGATATAATTGCCACATTAGGAACTAAAACAACTGTATGACATTCGAAGACCTCAAACGACAGGGCGATGACATCGGCGATTCTGTGCAGAAAGATTTAAACCAGAGAATAGAGGGTGCTTCTGAGCGGCATGACCAGGAGGTTGAGCCCATCGGAGAAGACGCCTTGCCGCCGGTTAAGCCTGAGCCCGACGAGATAATTGCAGAGGCCTGGCTTGACGAGAACGATCCTGAACGCAAGGGAAAGAACAAACCAGAACAGCAGTTGTAAGGTTTTGACATGCCGAAACACGTTTTCTTCGATCTCGACGGGACGCTTACGCGGAGTCGCACGCTGATGCCCGCGCCACACCAGGAGCTATTCAGAGAGTTGTGCAAATCAAAGGATGTCGTTGTGGTTACGGGCGGGCAGATATCTCAGATTAAGAACCAAATCCCGCCGTCGTTCGATGGAGAATATTTCGCGTTGTCACAATCGGGTAACCATGCGGTCGCAAAAAACGGAAACGTGCTTTGGAGCGAGCGATTCTCGAATGAACAAAAAGAAGCAATTCTAAAATTTATCCGAACGGTTCATGACGAGGTTACGTTGCCAGTGGCCGATGAGAATGACCTTGTGGAAGATCGGGGCAGCCAAATTTCATATAGTCTGATCGGACACCACGAGGAAACGGGCAAAAAAGAAGTTTTCGATCCGGGCGCGAAAAAGCGGCTTGCAATCTTAGACGCCCACAAAGAAGATGTTGAACGTCTGCATGCAGTCGGGGCAGATGTGCGTCCTGGAGGTACTACAACGTTCGATTTTACGATTGCAGGGAAACATAAGGGTTTCAATATCACTCGATTACTCGCACACGAGGGGTGGAGAAAAGAAGATTGCATGTACATTGGCGATGCGCTGTTCCGCGGAGGCAATGACGAAACGGCTATCGGCGTCATTCCGACGCACGCCGTGAAAGATCCATACGAGACTTTCGACTTTATCAAGTCCGATTTGCTATAATAGCGCGCCATGCCAGCACCCGCGCTTTCGATAAAAGATCTCACAAAGACCTATGCGACGGGCACGCAAGCTCTGAAAGGCGTATCGCTCGAAATTCCGCAGGGTGATTTTTTCGCACTGCTCGGACCCAATGGCGCAGGAAAGACGACTATCATTGGCATCACGACGGGACTTGTCAATAAAACAAGCGGGTCGGTATCTGTCTTTGGGCACGATATCGACAAAGAGCCGGAACTCGCAAAAATGCAGATCGGGCTCGTGGGACAAGAGGCCAATTTCAACCCGTTTGAAAAGCCGCTCGATATCGTCACCAACCAAGGCGGCTACTACGGTATCCCCCGCTCGATTGCACGCCCGCGCGCAGAAAAACTGCTCAGGGATCTTGGTCTTGGCGACAAGATGAACCAGAACGGTCTTACGCTCTCTGGAGGTATGAAGCGTCGCCTCATGATAGCCCGCGCGCTCATCAACCAGCCAAAGTTCCTCATCCTCGATGAGCCGACCGCGGGAGTGGATGTGGAGCTTCGCCGTGGCATGTGGGATTACCTTACCGGCTTGAGCACCTCCGGCCTCACTATCTTGCTCACCACCCACTATCTCGAAGAGGCTGAGCAGCTTTGCAAGCACGTGGCTATCATCAACAAAGGCGAGATCGTCGCCCATGGAACGATGGAGGAGGTCATCGCCAAGCACCACAGCGGAGAGCCTGCCAAGGATGGGTATCGTGGTGGCAGATTGGAGGAAGTCTTTTTGAAACTAACTTTTGAAAAATGAATATGAATTTGAATTCCGCATTTAACAACCTTAAACGAGCGCAGTCATATGCGTTTTGCCGTGTCTCGCAGGCCGACGGGCCGAGAGGCAGCGCTGCCCCAGGAGCGGCAGATAGCGACGGCAAAAGGCGTATGGCTGTCGAGTGACCCAATATGAATGCCTACGGCAAATGGATATCTTTCTACACCATGCTGCGCAAGGATGTGGTGCGCATGTTCCGCATTTGGGTGCAGACATTCTTGCCGAGCGTCGTCACCTCGTGTCTCTACTTCCTTATTTTCGGCACGGTGCTAGGCTCGCAGATCGGGCAGATGCAAGGCGTGGATTACATGACGTTCGTGGTGCCTGGGCTCGTGATGCTCGCGATCGTCACCAACTCCTACTCCAACACGTCCTTCACCTTCTTCCAATCCAAATTCTTTTTCCGCGGCATCGATGAAATACTCGTCTCGCCTACGCCGCCGTGGCTTCTCATCGCCGGCTTCATCTCGGGTGGCGTTGTCCGTGGCGTTCTTATAGGAGCGATCGTGCTCCTGGTGTCCTCCTTCTTCACAGGGCTCCACCTTGCGATATACAACATCCTCATCATCTTGGGCTTCGGCGTTCTGACCTCTGTTGTCTTTTCACTTGCGGGGCTCGTCAATGGCGTGTATGCAAAATCCATCGACGGCATCAACCTCGTGCCGACCTTCGTACTGACGCCGCTCGTATACCTCGGCGGAGTCTTTTATTCCGTGCATTCCCTTCCCGAGATCGCGCAGTATGGCACATTCGTCAATCCGATCTTTTACCTCATCAACGGCTTCCGCTACGGCTTCCTCGGCATTGCAGACATTCCTGTTTGGATATCCCTCGTGGTCTTGAGTGGTATGATCACGGTCCTTGTCGCAATAAATTGGTACCTCATTCGCACCGGATTAGGTTTGAAACAGTAAATATGCTCGGAGACAAAGACCCAAAAGGATTCTACCGCCGTGGCTTGCCGAATGCGCCGCGCCCAAAAGAAAGTGATGATGACCCAAAAGCGTTTGAGAAGGTTGCGGTGGATATGCAAATGCGAATGGAACAGATTATCGTTGACAAGCCAGAATTGGGTATCGCTCAAAGTGATATCGACGCGAGAAAGGCGCATTACCTTGCAAAAGGCGCGAGGGTGGGCATCAAGGCACTTGAAGACGATATAGAGAATGCGATGCGGGTGGAAATCACAGGCACACACGAATTCAAAGAGACGGTCATCGATCACTTAGGACTTGCATTAGCCTACCTAGAATTGACGCGAGATGTTAATGAGGATTTTCTCGACGTAAAGAAAGACGAGTAGCTCAGCCGAGAGCAATCTTCTCGGCAAGACCAATATAGTTTTCCGGTCGGAGCGCCTTGAGGCGCGTCTTTACCTCATCGCTGACAGATAGCCCATCAATAAATGTTGCAAAATCTTCGAGTGATATTTCTTGACCTCGGGTGAGCTCCTTGAGCTTCTCATACGGCACTTCTACCCCCTCTTTGCGGAGCACCGTTTGGATCGCTTCGGCGATGACTTCTGGATGCGCATCGAGCGCTGCACGAACCGCTGTTTCATTGAGTGTGATCTTCCCTGCTCCGCGCAAGAGACTCCGATATCCTACGAGCGAGTGGCCGAATGCCGTGCCAAAAGCGCGCAACACCGTTGAATCAGAAAGATCGCGCTGCAAGCGCGAGATAGGAAGCTTGCGTGAGAAATGCTCGAAGAGCGCGTTCGCCACACCAAAATTGCCTTCGGCATTCTCGAAATCTATCGGATTTACCTTGTGGGGCATGGCAGAAGACCCCACCTCCCCCTCTTTCACCTTTTGTATGAGCCAACCATCTGAAATATAGCGCCAGATATCTTGTGAGAAATCGATCAGGATCGTATTAATACGACGCATGTTGTCGAACAGTTCTGCATACGTATCGCGCGGCTCAATCTGCGTCGTTACTTCGTTGAGTTCCAATGTAATCTTGTAACCGGTGTTGAACCGAGCTACGAACTTTTTTGCGAATGATTGCCAATCAATATCTGGTAGCGCAACAACGTGAGCATTGAAGTTGCCTGTGGCGCCTGCAAATTTCACCAAAATACTGCGTTCTTGCAATTGCTGCATCTGCCTCGCAAGGCGAGATTCGAATACTTTCATTTCTTTGCCAAAGGTAGTTGGTGTAGCAGGTTGCCCGTGAGTGCGCGCGAGCATCGGGGTCGCGGCATGCATATTGGCCGGAAAAAGAATGCTCTTTTGAATTTCTTCGAGCGCGGGCAGAATGACGCTTTGCAGTGCGCCACGAAGCCCAACAGCGTATGCAATACTATTGACGTCTTCCGACGTGAGCGCAAAGTGTGTCCACTCAGAAATATCAGCAAGTGAGGTATCTGCTAGCTTTTTCTTTATGAAATACTCGATCGCTTTGACATCGTGATTGGTCGCCGGTATGCCCTCGTAGCCCTCTTTCTCGATCTTTTTGACGATCTGCGCCTCTTCTGTAGAGATATGCGGTAGTTGCTGGAGAATCGCCTTCTCCTCATTGCTCAAAACCCGCATCACACCGGCTTCTGAAAGTGCTATCAGGTATTCAGTCTCCACAAGCAAGCGCGCCCGGATAAGCCCGAATTCGCTGAAATGCTCGGTGAGTTCCGCGCCAATGCTGCGGTATCGCCCGTCTACTGCGCTGATTGCGGTGAGTGGTTCAAGCGGCATAGGGGGGCTCGTTGAGCGGCATCTTGTGAAAACACGCATAAAACTCTGCTGAGTTTTTGTGCTCCTCTCGCCGCCGTCGCGGCTCCGAGGGGCTTTCACAAAATGCCGCTCTGCCTCGCTTAGGTTGGTAAAAAGAGATGGATGTCATATTGAGAAAGGTTTTAAATTGCGCTCCATACGCGGGATGGCTGGAAGCTCACCAGGCTCGAACTTCTTGCCCGTAATCTGTTCATACATCTGAATGTAGCGCCGAGAGAGCTCTTCTACAAGCTCTGCGGGTGCCTCTGGAAGCGTAGCATCCTTGTACGGATCGCAATGCTCTTTGAACCATAGGCGCAAGAACTCTTTGTCGAAACTCTTGGGTTCTTTGCCTTCAGCCAAAGCCTCTTCGTACCCTTCGAGCTGCCAATAGCGCGACGAGTCTGGCGTGTGGATCTCATCGATCAAGACTAAGGCGCCATTCTCATCCGTCCCAAACTCGTACTTGGTATCAACGAGGATGAGGCCCTGCTTAGCGGCGATCTCTTGCCCACGTAGAAAGAGCTTTGTCGCTGTGTCCTTCACTTGGGCTAACAATTCTTTCGTTATCAGACCCTCTCCTACCATTTGATCGGTCGTTATTGCTCTGTCGTGAATGTCCTCCTTTGTCGTTGGATCAAATACGGGCTGCGGCAATCTTACATTTTTCTTGAGGCTATCCGGAAGCTTCAGATCGCCAAATTCCCGCTGCCCATTTTGGTAACGTGTCCAGATAGAAGTATCGGTGACGCCGGTAAGGTAGCCGCGCATCACCGCCTCCACCGGCACCATTTTCATTTTCTTGCCTACGGTGACATTGGGATCGGGCACACCGAGTACGTGATTTGGTACGATGTCTTTGGTTTGCTCGAACCACCACGCACTCACCTGATTCAAGACCTGCCCTTTCCACGGTATATGCGCAATGATGCGGTCGAATGAGGAGTGTCTGTCGGTCGTGATCAAAATCAATTTATCGCCAGCGTCGTAGATATCACGCACCTTGCCGACCTTCTTGGGGCCAAGAAAATCAAAATTTGTTTCTTTGAGTATATCGGTCATATTTCTATTGCAGTTTTTTGCAAAATACTAGAATAGTTCACTCCCATTGCAGTTGCCCGATAAAATCAACCTTTTTGTTGCCCTCGGTAATGGTGCCGATCTCGTACGCTATGACGTCATGTTGTTTGAGATGCGCTATCGCTTCTTCTGCGAATTCTCTTTTCACGACCGCCACCATACCGACTCCCATGTTGAATGTACGGAGCATATCGGCATCCTCGAGGTCACCGAATTGCTTAAGCGTCTTAAAAATCGGCAGTATGCGGATCTTGCTCAGATCTATCTCCGCATTCATGCTCTCCGGCAAGATTCTATCGAGATTCTCAGGAATGCCGCCACCCGTTATGTGTGCCAAGCCGGCAAGTCCTGCGTGCCCGAAAAGATCTTTGAGGGCTGTATAGTAGGCGCGATGTGGGATAAGGACCGCCTCAATGAATGGACTGCCCTCGATCTGTTCATCTTTGATCTCGGGTTTCTCTTCAATGATCTTGCGCACGAGCGAAATTCCATTGGTATGCACGCCGCTCGAGGCGAGCGCAAGCACCGCATCCCCTATCTGAATTTTCGAGCCGTCAATGATCCGTTCTTTCTCCACGACACCGACGATACTGGCAGTGAGGATATAGGTACCTTCCGGAATAGTGCCGGGCTGCCAGGAAGTTTCCCCGCCTGTAAGCGTACACTCGTTGTTCTTTGCAGCCTCTGCGAATGCTTGCACCATCCGTACGACGATAGGCTTTTCTACCTTTCCGCAAATAATGCAGTCCTGGATCGAAAGCGGGCGGGCGCCCATGACGATGCAGTCATTGACCAGATGATTAATGAGGTCCGCGCACACCGTCTCAACGCTGTCATGCTGGAACGCGAGTAACTGCTTGGTCCCTGGCTCTTCTGTTTTAAGAACAAGTACCGGATGTTTGTACTCTGGAAAGTGTCCGTCGTAGAGCGTTGCAAATGCGCCGATCGAGTTCAGCACGCGAGGATCGCTCGTCTCGAGCGCACTTGCCATTTCTGTTTTCGTCTCATTCTCAGTATCTCTGTTGACTCCCGATTGTTTGTACGAGAGTTTCTTCTTCATATGAGGCCTTTGTCCTCAAGATACTTTTTAAATCCTTTTTCCTGAAGCTCCGTATCTTTCGCGACGATCTCTTTCGCCATCCTCTCTTTAAACATTCTCACATTCTGCAGAATATTAGAATCTCCTGTTCCGATTATTTGCGCGGCGAGAATTCCGGCATTTTTTGCTCCCCCGATGCCGACAGTCGCTACCGGTATACCAGGAGGCATTTGCGCTGTTGAGAACAATGAATCAACTCCTGCCGTTCCCATTTTTGAGCTCAGAAGCGGCACGCCGATAACGGGAAGTGCAGTGTGCGCTGCTACCACTCCCGCCAAATGCGCGGCGCCTCCGGCGCCGCAAATGAATACCTTGTATCCGCTTGCCTCTGATTTCGCCACATACTCAACGACCGCTTCTGGTGTACGGTGTGCCGAGAGCGTGTGCACTTCCGACCCGATACCGAATTCTTCGAGCACTTTGGCAGCTTCCTGCATGACAGAGAGATCTGAGTCCGAACCCATTAGTATTCCGACGAGTGGTTTATTTTCCATGGAAGTAGTTTACCGCATTTTTAAATATTTGAAGACCTGGACCTTCTGTGGGAATTTGCTTGCCGTTCCGTACATACTCCTCGCGCAAGAAGGTCCAATGCGGGAGCTGGGTGAAGCGGACCGCGCGCTCGGGATGTGGCATGAGACCTAAGACGCGGCCATTGTAGCCGGTAATGCCCGCGATGTTCTGAAGTGAGCCATTCGGGTTGGGTGGCATACTGAAATGTTTGGATGTCTCACCCTCGACATACTTCAACGCGATTGCATTCTCACTTTTCAACTTCTCCAGCGTCTCCTCCGGCGCGTAATACTTGCCCTCGCCATGCGCAATCGGAACCGAGAACGTCTTAGTCCCCTTAAGCCACGGACTACTCCCTTGCACCTCGAGATCCACCCAGCGGTCGCTGTAGCGGGCAGTGTCGTTCGCAATAAGTGCGCCGGGCAGGATGCCCGCGCTCGTGATTATCTGAAATCCGTTGCAAATGCCGATAAGAAGCGTATCGCGCGCGAGGAATTTCTCGAGCGCCTTTCCAAGGTGCTGTTTCACCCGATTGCCGTATGCTTTGCCACTTCCGGTATCGTCGCCATATGAGAATCCACCGGGAAATACGACGATTTGCGCTTTATCCAAGAGCGAGGGCTTCGCAATGATATCGTTGAGATGAATGATGTCGGCTGTGGCTCCCACCTGCTCAAGAGTGGCCTTCGTCTCATCCTCCGTGTTGAGGCCGTATCCCGAAAATATGATGGCGTGAGGTTTCTTTTTCATATTATTTATAGTGAGCATGTCGAACTACCAATTTTTGAAGAACGACCGGTAACTTTCTGTCAGCGAATGTAGCGATATATCGATATATTGGCCGGGCAATGCAATCGATACCGTTGCGGCTTGTACAACTTCTCCAATATTGGTAAGTGCAACACCTTTGAACAACTTCTCGAATTCTTTTTGCACGCTGCGGCGCACCGATACGAGCATACGTCCCTGAGATTCGGAAAAGAGAACGCTGTCGGCACGCTTGGCGCTGCTTTGAAGTTTGGTGAGGTCAACGTCGATACCCAATTGGCCTGCAATGGCTGACTTAGCGAGCGCCACTCCCAATCCGCCACGGCCAACACTCAATGCCGAGGCGACGAGACCAGATTCGATTGCTTTAGAAAGTGCTCTGTACGCTTTCATGTTTTTCTTAGCATCAACTGCAGGGACTTTTCCAGCTTCGGAATATTCTGATGCACCGAGCTCATCATTAGTCTCACCTATGACGTAAACAAGGTCACCAACTCGTTTGAAATCTATGGTTACAGCCTTTGCTGCGTCAGGGATAACGCCAATAGCGGAAATGAGAAGTGTGGGCAGTGCCGCAATATGTATGGGCTTCCCCTTCGCATCAAATCCCCTGAAATCATTGAACATCGAGTCTTTGCCGGAGATGAATGGCGTGCCGTAGGCTGTCGCCGTGTCGTAACACGCTTTTGCGGCTTGTTTCAGTTCGTAGAGACGTTCGGGCTTGTCGGAAGATGACCAACAGAAATTATCGAGAATGGCGAGATAGTTGAGCGAAGCTCCGGCACATATCGCGTTTCGCACTGCCGTATCGATCGATGCAGCTGCCATCGCGTAGGTATCGAGCTCCGAGTACCACGGCGCGTATCCATGTGCGAGGACGACTCCTTTTTCCGAATTCAAAACAGGCTGGATGACGCCCGCGTCCGCGTTCACTCGCCCTTTTCCTTGCAGTGGCTTGGTGACCGATGAGCCCTGCACTTCGTGGTCGTATTGCTGCGAGATGAACGAAATTGAACCAATGCTCGGCCGTGCCAGTATTTCGAGTAATGCCTGTTGGAGCTCTGAATTCTCCAAGGTCCGACCTTGAGAACTCTTTAAGGTCGGACCTTTAGACTTTTGGGATTTCTGGATGTTCACTGGTCTACCCTCGTGCAGGAAGTCGAGGCTCATATTCATGACTTCTTTGCCCCCGTAGCGCACGACTACCCGGCCGGATCTTGTGAACTCTCCGATGCGCGTCGCCTCGACATCATGCCGGTCGAATATTGTCTTGAGCTTCGTCCAGTTCTTTTTCGGCACTGCGAGCGTCATTCGCTCCTGCGATTCGGAGAGCCAGATCTGCCATGGCTGGAGGCCGGGATATTTGAGCGGGACTTTATCGAGGTCCACTTGCGCACCATTGCTTTCTCTTGCCATTTCCCCTACCGAGCCGGAGAGGCCGCCCGCACCGTCGTCGGTAATACTCGAATAGAGCCCAGCGTCTCGTGCTTCGCGGATAAGCGCGTCGGAGAATTTCTTCTGCGTGATAGGGTCTCCGATCTGTACAGCTGTGGCCGGAGATCCAACTGAGAGTGATTCGGAAGAAAATGTCGCCCCGTGGATACCATCGAGCCCGACGCGGCCGCCGATCATGACGATGTAATCGCCCGGCTTCGCTTGCTTTTCATATAGTTTTCTTGCCCTGAGCGAAGTCGAAGGGTTACCTTTTGCAGTACGGAGAATGAGGCCGACGGTGCCGCCATACACGAGCGGCTTGCCACGGTATGACGGATCGACGGCGACAAACCCGAGTGGTGTTGGGATCCCACTTTGATTGCCTCCCGCATTGATGCCTTTCACAATGCCTTCGAGAATGCGGCGGGCAGGTAAGAGCGGCTGTCTTTTTTGTTTTGCCTGCCCGTCCGAAGCCTTTGGCGAAGGAGGGTCGCGGAACAACTCACGCTCGTCATGCGGGTCCGCCACGCAAAATCCGTACACATTGGCGATGGGCTTTGCGCCGAGCCCGAAGCCAAGACAGTCGCGGTTGACGCCGACGATAGCGGTCACGGAGCCGCCGAAAGGATCAAGCCCTGAAGGAGAATTGTGCGTCTCCACTTTGTGCGTGACGAGATACTTCTCATCAAAGTGAATAGCGCCGGAATTGTCTTTGAAGACAGAGACGCAGAAATCTTTCTTCCCTTTCTGCTTGCGGATCTTTTCTGTTGCGCCTTTGATGTAGCGGCGATAGATCCCCTCTTGTATGTCGTCGAGTGGGTCGGCAAAGATAGTGTGCTTGCAATGCTCCGACCACGTCTGTGCGAGCGACTCGAGTTCGATATCGGTGGGATTGCGACCTTCTTTGCGGAAGTAATCGCGGATCGCCTTCATCGCCGGGAGAGAGAGCGCCAGCGGGCCTCGCCCACGTATTCCCTCGCGACTGATCTTCAGGAATTCTTTGTCGGAGATATCGAGGTCCACCTCGTCGGCGCGAGCTTGTGGCTTGCCCAACTTTACTTTGGGCACGACGACGGGGATGGTTTTACCCTGCGGGAAAATGTTCGCGCGTTCGATGAGCGGATTGTGCAGTTCACGGGCGAAGCTTTCAGCCTCACGCGCCGAGAGTTTCCCTTGGAGGAATAGTATGAGCGACGAATAGACATGCTCGCTGTCTGCAAATTTCTTGCTGAGGCAATCTTCGATAGTCTCACGTGCGGTGCGTCCCACATTGTCAGTGACGCCTGGCAGATAGCCTATTTCGATTGCATAGGCATACGACTCTGGCTCCGGGATAGTGCCCACGGCATATGCTTCGATTATGGGATTCGCAAGTCGCTCGCCAGCTTTCTCAAGCTCCTGTGCCGATAGTTTGGCATCAATGGTGTATGCCTGAACGGCGAAAGCGGCCGTGAGGCCGCTTTCTGGGAAAATATTTTTGAGTACGTGGAAGTAGCTTTCCGCCCGTGCGTCTTCGATTTTCGGGGAGACTGCAATGCGATTTACCATGGTCTATGATACTACTCTCTCAAAAAATGTCAAGGCTTCCATGCTAGTTATTGTGCCATGATAACGTACATGCGACGAAAGCGTGAATCCCTCGTCTTGGGGCAATTGTTGCAAAAGCTTGCGCCAAAGATCGGTGCTACGATCGTTTTGGAGCCCGATTGGAATATCGCCGGGCAGATCATCTTCCCTGGCCGGGCAGGCAAGAGCGGAAAGAAATCCTATTTCCGCTACAACACGCTTGATCTCAATCCCGTGGGCGCCTCAGACATTGCAAAAGACAAAGATTATGCCGCTTTTTTTATGAAAAAAATGGGATACCCGGTCGTCGAGGGGAAGACGTTTTTCAGTAAGGATTTTGCAAAAGCCATTCAGTCGCGGCGCGACATCCATGCGGGCTACCGCTATGCCCGCAGACTCCGCTTTCCCGTCGTCGTGAAGCCCAATTCGGGAAGCCAAGGGAGTGGTATATTTTTTGTGCAGCGCAAACCCGAGTTTTATCGCGCCATGCGATTCATTTTCCGCAGCGACCGGATAGCGCTCGTCCAGAGAGTCGTGCGAGGGCGCGATTATCGGATCGTTGTTTTAGACAATCAGGTCATTTCCGCATACGAGCGCGTGGCTCTCTCGGTGATCGGTGACGGGCGCTCGAGCATCAAAACGCTTTTGCGAAAGAAACAGAAAGGCTTCACTGCTTCAAGCCGCGACACGCGCATCAAGCTCGATGACATCCGCATCTCTCACAAACTTGGCCTGCAGCAGCTCGCGCTGCGCTCGGTGCCCGAACGTGGCGCCAGGATCTATCTCCTCGACAATGCCAATCTCTCAAGCGGCGGTGATGCATATGATGTGACGAAGCCCATACATCCGGAATTCAAGAAAATTGCGGTCAAGCTCACCCGCGATATGGGCCTGCGCCTCTGTGGCGTAGACCTCATGGTCGCAGGTGACATCCGCCATGAGCCGAAAAAATATTGGGTCTTGGAAGTCAACGCCGCGCCAGGCTTGGACCACTATGTCAAAACCGGTCCCGCGCAACAAAAAATTGTCGAGAATTTGTATCTGAAGGTCTTAAAAAGCCTCGCTAAATGAAGTCTTGACTTGACTACCCCCCTCTGGTGTGATTATATTTCACTTTAGTGCCGTTCGCCGCACGGCTTCGTGCAAAAGCGGCATCCCACCCTGCGGGCATGCCTGCAGATATCTCCAACCAGCCCCAAAATGTCGGGGGCAAAGTGAAGAAGGATACGTGTCTTGAGAAACATCGAATCAATCTGCGTCTATTGCGGTTCCGGCCCCGGCGAGCATCCGGCTTTCATGGTGGCAGCTCGTGCCTTCGGCAAGATCTTGGCGGAGCACAAGATCCGCCTCGTCTACGGTGGCGGAGAGAACGGCCTCATGGGTGGAGTCGCCAATGCCGTTGTCGATCACGGTGGTGAGGTTCTGGGCGTCATCCCAGAATCTTTGTGCGCCCGCGAAGGTGCGTTCCGACGCGGCAAGCTCGTCGTCGTCGAGAACATGCACCAGCGCAAGCAGACGTTCTTCGACGAGTCGGACGCGTTTGTTGCCCTCCCTGGCGGCATCGGCACCCTCGAGGAAGGCGTCGAGCAAATGACGTGGTTGCAGATCGGACATAGCAAGAAACCGATCGTGCTCGCCAACATCATCGGATTCTGGTATCCGCTGATCTACCTCCTCGACCACATGCGGAAACTGAAGTTCATCCGCGAGGGACTCGAGTTCAATCAGCTGATCGCGAACGAGGTCGCGCAGATCCTGCCGGTGCTGTTTGGTGACATGCCGAGCCAGCAACCAATCCGGTACGACGGGAACGGTTTCGGCGAGGATCACCCGGTTGAGCGACCGCGAATCGTGGCGTCCATGCACCCACATGGAGCTCGTTGAAGTACCTGTCGCAGCGTACGCGCTGCGGCCAAGGACCCCTTAACCAGTCAGAGTGGTGGGGGTTCTTCTTTTTATGCACGCTCCAGATCAACCCAACGATACTTGATGCCTTGCCATTCGTGCGCTTCTTCAAATACTTTTTTGGTGAATTGATCTTCGTACGGCGGGAAAAATGAATCGGCATCTGGGGCTTCGGCGTCAACGAGTGTGAGATAGAGCTTGTCTATTTGTGGCAGAGCTTGTTGGTAGATATCGGCTCCGCCACCGATATGAATTTCTTGGCTGTCCAACTCCCTTGCTTTCGCTATCCCCGCTTCGAGCGACGAAACCACCGTGACTCCCTCATGCTGCCATAACGCATCTCGCGTAACGACGATATTGGTACGGTCCGGAAGCGGCTTGCCGAGATACTTCAGTATTGATTCGAACGTCTTGCGGCCCATGATGATGGGGTGCCCGAGCGTAAGCTCTTTGAAGCGCTTCAGGTCGTCCGGTATGTGCCAGAGCAATTTTCCACCCTTTCCCAGTTCTCTATTTTTCCCGATTGCCACGACCGCGCAAATCCTTGCCCCGTTAGAGCGTGAAGCGTCTCTAATGGGGTTCGCTGCCATATTACTCAAGAGCTGAAAAATCTTTTTTCAATTTTCTCAAATCGCCGCTGAAAACGAGCTTCATCTCGGACATTTTTTCTTTCTTTCCCTTATCCACCACATCCTTCTGATGCCAGCGCGATCTTTTTGGCTCGATCTTATGCGTAAGCTCTTCAAATACAAGCTGGCAGAAGCGCTCACCCGGGTGAAGCTGGATCACTTGCGATTGCGTGTTGTTGCGGATCGGGAGCGTGAGCGGGCCTTCATAGCCGCTATCAATGATGCCGGTCAAGTCCACCGAGAGCCCTTTGCGATTTACTGATGAACGTGGATAGAGCACTGCCATAAGGTCGTTGGGAACTTTTATGGTCTCAAAGGTTGAGACGAGCACATACTCTTGTGGCAGAAGCTCGAAGAATTGCCCCTGCTCGAGCTCGATGACGTCGAAATATTCGGGCCCGTGGTCCTTGAGTGGATCGATGGAGAGCGCCTGCCTCCCCCTCTCCGTCATTCGCCAGACTTTCGGGATAAGGAAGGTGAAGCCGAGCCGGAGATCCACCGCGTGCATTTGGAGCTGAAAGCTATCGAGCCCGGGGTTGAATTCGATATTGCCTTTCTTTACCCGAGCGAGGATTTCTTTTTTCGTGAGGATTGCCATGAGGGTAGTCTACCGGCGACGTAGGGCGAGCGCAATACAAACGTATACGTTTGTATTGCCGAGCCGAGGAGCTGGAAAGCCCGAAGGGCTTACAACACGATCTGCAATCCGATAATAGCCGGCAGTGGCTCGTATTGGGCGGCAATTGGGGTCACAATTTCGTCTACCAATTTCTTATCTTTCTTCTGCGCACGGTCGAAGACATTTTTCGGAAGCGCGATCTTGATAAGCGCGTGGGTATTTTCTCGCTTCAGGAGCTCGCGCACAGCATCGTATTGATTGTCGTACACATGCGCATTGGATATTGAGTGCGAATAGGTGCCGACGCCGACGCCAAGCTTTTGCGCGAGAATGCACTGCAGGAGCGCGAAGCCTGCGACGTCTGATGGAAAGCCAAGCACCATGTCGTTGGAGCGGACGATGTTGTGCAAGTGCAATCTCCCGCCGATGATGTTGACGGTAAATGAGTATGGGCACGGGACGTTGGCGCGCTTCGTGCCGCCGAGCCCGTCGGAGCCGGGGTCCCAGGTGACTATGACGCCGTGGCGAGAGCTTGGATCTTTTTTCAATAGATCGATGAGGAGCGCGAGCTGGTCGCGGCCGAAATGTTTGCGCCAGCGATAGCCGTACGCGACCGTCACGACATCTGCCGGGTTGGTGAAGTTGTCCCAGATCTTGGTGTAGTCGCGCAAAAAATCGGCGGGCTTGCGCGCGCCGGAGATAAACCATATTTGCTCAGCAACGAACATCTTGACGGGAATTTTGCGCAGCGTCAGGAGCGGGAATCCTTCTTTCTCGATATCTATCGAAAAGTGCATGCCCGGAATGGCTCGTACTTCGTGCCCCGTGCGCTTGTTTTTGTCGGCGACACCCTCCTGCATTATTCGCCGCAACATGTCTTGGTAGAGTGAGTCAAATTTCGTCATGGGGCACTCATTGTATCGCTGTGATACATTGTCGCAATGGCAATTCCCTACCCCTACATTCCGGAAGGTCGAACGATCCAGTATGTACCTGCCGACAACCCTTTCATACAAGAAGCGCGGGAATACGCGCGCGAACACTCGATCGATGACACCGTAAAAACAGGCTCGGTCATTGTCCAGAACGGCAGAGTGGTCGGCCGCGGGGCAAATGGTAGTGAGTATCACAACACACATGAGTGCGAGCGAGTGCGACGCGGGATCCCCACAGGGAAGCAGTACGAGCTTTGCGAAGGATGCCACCCGAAGAACCACTCCGAGCCCCGCGCGATCGCGGATGCCAAAAAGAATAACCGCGATACTACCGGGTCCGACCTCTATCTCTGGGGCCACTGGTGGGCATGCGAGCCGTGCTGGAAGGCTATCGAAGAAGCTGGTATTAAGAATGTCTATCTACTAGAAGGCAGCGAGCGGCTCTTCAACAAAGCGCACCCGGACAACATTATTGGGAAGCAATTTGCCGAGGTAAGATGAGGTATGCGCGGTACATTCATTGCACTCGAAGGCGGCGAAGGATCGGGCAAGACGACGATCGGCGAGCGCCTTAAGCTCGCATACCCCGATGCGGTATATACGCAAGATCCAGGCGGCACCGCGCTTGGTGAGCATGTGCGCAAGCTCCTGATGTCGGACGAGACCGCGGGGATCGATGTGCGCGCGGAGCTGTTGCTTTTTCTCGCCGGCCGCGCGCAGCTCGTGAGCGAGCTCATCAAACCCGCGCTCGATGCCGGTAAGTTCGTTATCTCCAATCGCTTCGCGCTCTCCTCTATCGCCTACCAGGTGTATGGCCGGCAGCGCCCGGAGCTACTGTCGCTTTTCAACACTGTCTCACAAGAGATCCTGCAAGGGTGCACACCAGATGCGACTATTCTCTTGGATGTATCACCTGAGGTTGGCGTCGCACGAGTGCATTCGCGCCCCGAGGAGCCGACGCGCTTCGATAACGAGGCGCTTGATTTCCACGCCAGAGTGCGAGAAGGCCTCAAAAAACACGTCGGAGAATTCGGCAAAGCCATCATCATTGATGCCGAAAAGCCGCTCGAAGAGGTGTGGCAAGAAGTACAGAAAGCGGTACAATCAGTACTTCTTGTTAGTTGATATGCGCCTATGGTTTAGCCAACTACAGACTACTTTCTACTAACTACTTACTACTCCAGTATGAACGACTACGGACACGTACAAAAACAAGATCCTGAAGTTTTTGCAGCCCTCGAAGGCGAAGAACAGCGCGAAGCAGAGGGCCTCGAGCTCATTCCTTCAGAAAATTACGTCTCGAAGGCCGTTCGCGAAGCGAATGGCTCTGTATTTACCAATAAGTATTCCGAAGGCTATCCGGGCAAACGATACTACGGCGGGCAGACGTTTACGGATCAAGTGGAAACGCTTGCGATCGACCGTGCGAAGAAATTGTTCAATTGTGGATACGCCAATGTGCAAACCCTCGGCGGGGCCAATGCCAACATCGCGATGTACTTCGCTCTTCTAGAGCCCGGCGATACGGTCCTCGGTATGGATCTCTCGCACGGCGGTCACCTCACGCACGGGCATCCGGTCACCTACCTCACGAAGATATTCAATTTCGTCCGCTACAAGATGAAAGATCCAAATACCGGCGAGATCGATTACGACGAGATGCGAGAAGTCGCGAAAAAGGAGAAGCCAAAGATCGTGCTTGCCGGCTATTCTGCATATCCGCGCGAGCTCAACTACGAGAAATTCGTAGAGATCGCGCAGGAGGTTGGTGCGTATGCTGTTATGGATATCGCGCACATCGCTGGACTCATCGCCGGAAAAGCTGTGAAGAGCCCCTTCGATGCAGGTTTCGACGTCATGACCTCCACGACGCACAAGACACTGCGCGGCCCGCGCGGAGGGCTCATCCTCACTCGCGAGAGCGAGGAGATCGCAAAAAAGATAGACAAAATGGTTTTTCCAGGGCTTCAGGGTGGGCCGCATATGAACAACATCGCGGCAAAAGCAGTCGCGTTCGGCGAGGCGCTCTCTCCTTCCTTCGCCTTGTATGCGGCGCAAATTCTCAAAAACGCAAAGGCGATGGAAAAAATATTCCTGGCGAGCAGTATCCGCTTGCTCACTGGAGGCACGAGCAATCACTTGCTGCTCGCCGATGTGTTCGGAAGCCTCGGTATAGGAGGCCAAGAAGCCGAAACGCTCCTCGATCGCGTCGGGATTACCTTAAACAAGAACTCGATCGCAGACGATACGCGCAAACCGATGGATCCCTCGGGCATACGCTTCGGCACGCCCGCAATCACGACGCGCAAATTCGGTGAACAGGAATGCGCGCGAGTGGCAGAGCTGATGGTGGATGCAATGAAAAACAAAGGCGACGATACCAAACTCTCTGCAATTCGCGAAGAGATCCGCACTCTCTGCAAGAAATTCCCCGTCCCCGAATCGTTCGTGTAAGCCTGTATACTATCCGAGATGCCTCATCTTGACCTCTTTTCGATAGTGCAGCTGATCGGCTACCCAGGGATTTTCGCTGTCGTGTTCCTTGAATCTGGGGTCTTCTTTGGGTTTTTCCTTCCGGGCGCCTCGATGCTCTTTACCGCGGGGCTCTTGGCCTCGCAAGGCGTTTTCAACGTGTGGATCCTGGTTCCACTTGTGACGATCGCTGCGATCCTCGGCGACAACGTGGGTTACTGGTTTGGTGCGAAGGTCGGCTACAAGCTCTTCGAGCGGCCCGATTCACGATTCTTCAAGCAAGAACACCTTGTGCAAGCGAAGATATTTTATGAACGGCACGGCTTCCTCGCGATCGTGCTTGCGCGCTTCGTCCCTATCGTTCGTACCTTCACGCCCATCATTGCTGGCATCGTTCGCATGAATTACAAAGCATTTGTGCTCTACAACATTACGGGCGGTCTGTTGTGGGGCGCGGGTGTCACCTTCCTGGGCTATTACCTTGGCAACAAAATCCCTGGGATCGACGCGTATATATCGCCCATAGTCGTTGCCATCATTTTCCTCACCACCATTCCGCTTTTCCGAGAATATTTTCGACAGAGAAAAACTACTTCTGTCTCAGCAGAGCAATAGCGCCCCAGAGGCCACCATTGTCGCCCAGCTCTGCCATTTTTATAGTTGGTGGGTTCGGGAGAAGTTTGCTGAGCGATTCTTGCACGCGGGGGATCGGAATGGGATTTACACCGACGATCATAGAACCACCAAGCACGATCGTGTCGGGCGACCACTGCTCCACAACGACCCGAAGCCCCTGTGCAAGCGTGTCAGCGAGCACGTTGCGTTCTTCGAGTGACTCTAGATCTTTCGGGTGAATGCCGAATTTTCTGGTGACCGCCGTTCCGGAAACTAGGTCCTCGAGATCCTCGCCATTGACCTTGATACTTGCGATGCCGCCCGCTTCAGCGATCTTCCCACCGACGATCAATCCACCTCCAACGCCTGTGGAGACCGTGATGTAGGCAAGTGCTGCCGCTCCCCTTCCCGCCCCGGCGGAGAATTCGCCTAAGCCCGCAAGGGCTGCGTCGTTCCTCATCTGCACAGGAGCGCCAAGGGCTTCCGAGAGTTCCTTCACGATGTTCATCCCTTCCCACGCGCGCAAATTGCGCGCGTCTGATATAACGCCTTCGTCGCTCACTGCTCCTGCCACACATCCGGCAACTGCCGTGATCTTCTCGCCACCTGCGCACTCGCGCGCTACCGCAGTGAATGTCGCAATTCCTCCCGACGGGTCTTTTGGCGTCGGGACTTTCTTGATCTCACCCAACGCATCCGCAGAGTAGCAGGCCACGCGCATGTTGGTCCCGCCGATATCGGTAACGATGTACATGAATTATTCTGCAACCGGCATACCGCCGAAGTCTGTTGTGCGGACTTCTTTGTAGAGCTTGTTTGGTACGAGAGTGGGCACGCCGTTTTTCTCGACGACGTAGTATGCAAAGCCGCGCATGCGCTTCACCATTTCATAATCCGCATGCCCGGGCATCGAAGCAGAATCACCGGCTCCCTCTACCGGACTGTCATCTACCGTAACGAGCCATTCTTTTCCCGTGTTGACCACCAAGTGTCCGAAACCCGTCGGCATGTACACGGAATCCCCTGCCTTCACTTTCACCACCTTGAACTCCTCTATTTTGTCAGGCTGCGGCTCTCCATTTTCAACAACCATTTTTTGAAGCAGTGCGATCCCTTCGCCTTGCACGATCCAGTACGTTTCATCGAGATCACCGACATGGTAGTGGCCGTACGTTTTGATGTATTCGCCGCCCACCTGGCCGGATTCCCAGATCGTGATATTCCGCTTTTTCTTACCTCCGCGGATCATGTAGTAATGAATAGCGGGCCCGCTCGCTGTCGGGTCCATCAACACTTCTTGCATCTTTTCATGAGTACGCGCTGCAAAGGCTTCGAATTTCATGCCTGGCATTGTAGCACCTCAAAGCCATGTGGTACTCTTCACCGATGCAATGCCCTCGTGCTGTATTTTTTGACCTCGACGACACTCTCGCTGAGAGCTTCCACCCCCCTGTACCGGAGATGCTCGAGCGACTCAGGCGACTGCTTGAGCACGTGCCGGTAGCCATCATCACTGGCGCTAGCTTCCAGCGCATGCACGAGCAATTCCTCACCTCATTTGAGACACATCCAAACATATCGCAACTGTACATTTTTCCCACGAGCTCCGCACAAGCGTATATCTATGCAGCGGGAATATGGGAATTGCTCTATGATCTAGCGATAACGGAAGCTGACCGCGAACATATCAAAAAAGGTATCGCTGACGCCGTAAGTCGTATCGATGCGCTGAAGGACGTCCCGCACTTTGGCGAGCAGATCATTGATAAAGGATCGCAGATCGCCTACACCCCTGTCGGAGTGGAGGCGCCAAAGGAATTGAAAGATTCGTGGGATTTGGATGGCAGTAAACGACTTACTCTTTTGAGCTTACTAAAAGACAAGCTACCGGAGTTTGAAGTGCTCATGGGCGGCGTCACGACGATCGATATTACGCGCAAAAACGTGAACAAGGCGTACGGTGTGAGATGGCTTTCAGAGCGGCTCAGTATTCCGATAGGAGAAATGTTCTATGTCGGTGATGCATTTTCAGAAACCGGCAATGATACGGTGGTGATCCCGACCGGGGTAGAGTGGCGCGCGGTGAGTGGCCCCGCGGAGACGAAGCGAATACTCGACGAGCTTATCGCTGCGTGCAGCGCCTAATAATTATTTTTTTGCATTTTGCGCGTAGATCATTTTTGCCGCATCCCAAAATTCGGGATGCTGGTGCTTCTCTTTCAGGTAGTACCACCACTCCACTCCCCACAGGTATTGGGTATCGAAAGAGGTCTTGCGCGCATACTCAATTACTTCGTGGAACTTGTCGATGTCCATGCGTGAGAGCTGACTCTCGAGCGAGGCATCCTGCGTAGGCTCGACGAGCCATGGCTCGAGTGAGAGCTCGATGAGGAATGTCTTTTTGGGGCCGAAAAATATTTCCATGGACCGCTCCTTAAGCCTATAGATGAGGGCCGGAAGCTTCGTCTTGAATTGGCCGAGCTCCGGATTCCAGAAGTACAAATAGAGGCTTGTGCCGAACGCGTCGCCGTTTTTGTACGGGCCCACCCATTTGCCAAGATTGCCGCTGTCGGTCAAAAGCACGGGGCGCGCATCGAGCGAATGGACGAGAGCGATCTCTTCTTTGAGAAATTCCTCATCGAGCGGCCCGCAGTGATCAAAGGCAAACGCCTTGAGATATGGCTCGTTCTCTACCTGCCAATACTGGATAGCCGAATTGCCTTTGTACCGCTGCACAACTGCCGTGATGTATTCGCGCAGCTCAATTTTTTGCCCTTCCCAAGAAAGGTCCTGCGCCCACTGAGGGATATGGCACTCGGGCCAGCGCGGAAGACGACGGCCCACTGCCAAAACGACGCGCGCACCACGCGTCTCAGCCATTTCTAGCTGGAAGTCGAGCTCGCGCCAGTCATATGCATCGCGAGAAGATTCAGTGCGTTGCCAATATGCCGGGATCCGGAGGTTGCGCGCTTTGAGATCGTTGAGGAGCGCACTGTATACCTCGCGCCAGTCAAGTCCCAAGTGTTCTGCTTGAAGCGTGCTGAAAGAAACGCCGTACGTTACCTGCGCTGGCACAGGGCGAAGCGTGAGGAGGAGGTAGAGTATCGCGATCAGCACGCCAGCCACCAGCACCTTGAGAATGAGTCGCAACATATTACGAAGCAAACAGCACTGCGAGCCCCAGTACGATGCAAAGAACGCCAAATAGTTTATAGATCAGCCCTTCGCGCCGCAGCTCCCCTCGCAGTACTGCGGGAAATTGCCCTGCCAAGACAAATGCGATAACAAGCAAGAAAACGAACTGCAGCCCGGCGAAAGCCTGCACTATGGAAACGCTCCCGAGATTGATAGCCAGCAGCGTGAGTACGCCGGCGATCCCGCCGAGCGCTTTGTTGGAAATGACAAGCATTTTTGTGCCGTGAGAAGAATTCTGGAAGCCGGAGAATATTGCTTCGCGATTTGCGGGGATGATAAGAAGTGAGAGCGCGCCTATCACATTTGTCATACGCGACCAGAAAAAGCCGTCAATGAATGCCGTCTCGAGAAAGATAAGCTTGATCAGAAATGCCGTAACGCCAAAAAAAATGCCGGAGAAAAGAATGGATACTTGCTGGCGCCCCGTGAGACGGAAGCGAGAGACTAAGAGCATACCTATGACCATGAGACAAAACGCCGGGAGGAAGGCACGTGGCAGATCTTGGTGCAGCCATTGGTACGCGCACAGCGCTGTGGCAACTGCCGCCACAGAGCCGATGATAGGCATTACATCGGATGCATGACCCTCTTTGAGCGCGGTATACAGGAGCACGATCGATGAGATGAATGTGACCGATGAGACGAGCGAAAGAAGTATGACGGAGGAAGTCGGGATTGAAATAAGGCCGAACGGGACGAGGACAAGGACGAAGCCGGAGAGAAGGCTGATGTAGAAAGCGTAGACGACCGGCTTGCCGATGTGTACTCTGCTCAGGAGCACGTATCGATCGATGAACACGTTGCCAGCCGAGATGAACTGTGCGAGTGCCGCGAGCGCGATCCAGGAAAACATTGCCTCAGTCTACCCCATGAGATAAAAAAACCGAACTCGTTTGAAAATCAATGTTAACAACGAGATGCGATCGGTCGCTAAAATGTATTGCCGTTATCTCACGGGGTCTATCAGAGCGTTTGCCTCAACGATTTGTTTATACACGGAAGCGCTCGGGCGCACTGTGCGCTCCATCGTCTCGTAGTTTACTTCGATAAGGCCGAAGCGTTGTGTAAAACCGTGCGCCCATTCGTAGTTGTCGAGGAGAGACCAATAGAAATAACCTTTGACCGGGAGGCCTTCTTGGGTCGCTTGGTGCACGCTGCGCGCGGCGTTTCGCAGAAATGCCGCGCGCAATTTGTCTTCCACGTCGGCAACGCCATGTTCGGAGATATAGATCGGAAGGTTGTAGCGTTTGAGTCCGCGCAGGCACTCTAGGAGCGACGTGGGATGCACTTCCCAGCCCATGTCGGATCGAACCATAGCGGCGCGCTCTGCTCTTGTTTCTCCAAATTTGCTATGGAAGTAATGATTGAGTCCGATAAAATCCTGATGCCCGGCAATGAGCTGGAGGAAGCGATGATTCCAGAACCAATCTGTAAACCGGCAGAGAAGCTGATTGAACGGGTTTCCATTGGCCTCAAAAAAAATATTGTGCTTCGCGATACCGATCGAGATTCCTGGGCGCGCTTCTTTCATCGCCTTGTATGCGGCACGATGCGCGGCAGCGATCTTCGATATGATGCGCAAATACCGGACAGGATCTTTGAGAAACGGTGGCCATAACCCTCGTAGATAGCCGTTGGAGGTATAGACCATTGGCTCGTTGTGCGTGAGCCAGAGCTCCGCCTCGCTTCCCAGGCGCTCGACGACGAACCGGCAATAGCGTGCGAAGATCTCCGGTGCTTCTCTTTGCAAAAATCCCCCGCGCTCCGCAAACCACTGCGGAAGTGTAAAGTGCCAGAGATTTACCATCGGTGTGAGGCCGCGCGCGTGCAGCGCTCGCAAAACTCCTCGGTAGTGCTCGATCTCAGCCTCATCAAATTTCCCCTCCTGCGGCTCAATGCGCGCCCACTCTATCGAGAAGCGCTGCGCATTCATGCCGAGCCCTTTCGCAATATCGAAATCGGCCTCGTATCTATTGTAAAAATCGCACGCCGCTCCCGCCGGAGGCGCACGCCCCTCCCGCGCGGCTTCAGCCCAATCATTGTTCTCGATACCTCCCTCTACCTGGAAGGAAGCAGTTGAGGCCCCCCATAAAAATCCATCTGGAAATAGTTTCATACTCTTTCGGTCACGCATAAATCGCTACTGCGATTTTGCGCGACCCCGCCTCCCTCGCCTTCGCTCAGTCCGGCCTTGCGACGGGGTCCCACCCCCGTCTCACCCCACAGGAACCCTTCCGGAAATCGCTTCTCCCCCATCCCGCCATTCTACCAGAGCGAGATCTCTTGTTACCCACCCCGTAATCTAATTCCGAATGCAACACTGTGAATAAAACTCATTCGGTGTTTGGTACTCCAAGCACTTCATGGGCGTATTGTTGATGTCGTCGG
>MFKV01000012.1 GCA_001781105.1 Candidatus Kaiserbacteria bacterium RIFCSPHIGHO2_01_FULL_54_36
GTGCTTCATTGTATGGGCAATGCCGAGAGGGCGAGAATGACACCGGCGAAGGCGAACATGATGGAGAGCACCCAATAGCGCATAACGACCTTGTGGCCCGGCCAACCCACAGCCTCAAAGTGGTGATGCAGCGGTGCGATACGCAGGAGTTTTATACCGAAGAGCTTTTTCCAGATGACCTGCGCGATGTCAGAAAACACCGTGATGATAAGGAGTGCACCAATGACAGGAAGGACCGCAATTCCGATCCCCCCACCCAGGTTGTCGGTCATAAAGGCGACTGTCCCTATCGCGAGCGTGAGGCCCATCGTGCCCGTGTCGCTCATGTAGAAACGCGCAGGCGGAATGTTGAACCACAAGAAAGCCAGAAGCCCGCCGACGACGCATGCAGTGAACGCTGCGAGGTCTACCTGGCCGTGTGAGAAGGCGATGATGGTGTAAGAAGCAAAGATACTTGCGAATACGCCTCCCGAAAGCCCGTCGATGCCGTCGATCACACCTGAAGCATACAGTGCAAGCGAGACTATTACGAAAAGTGGGATGATGAGCCAGCCGATCTCGAGAGGAGCCATAAACGGAATGTTGACCGCGGTGACGTCGAGCTTGTCCCAAAACCACCAGCCGATGGCGCCCGAGAGAAGAACGACGAAAAAGAGCCGGAAGCGAAGTCGCAAGCCTTCGCCGCTCGGTCTTACTATCATCAGGTCGTCCACCAGGCCCACGAGCGCGCCGACGAGAAGCGTTGCAAACGGCAGCCACGTCTGGCTACGGCTCAAGAAGTTGAGATCTTCGAGCGCAGGTGTGTCCAGGAGTTTCGCGGCAGCGGCGATACCAAGAATGGTGAGAAGCACGCTACCCCACACGACGATGCCGCCCATGCGCGGCGCGCGCATTTCGCTCTCAGTGTGCAGGCGATTGAACTCGTGCGCAGTTTCCCCGTCGAGCGTCTGCTTTCCCGCCTTCTTTTTCCACGCTTTGTATTTGTAGAGGTAGTGCGTCAGTATCGGGGTGATCGCCATCCCTATGATGAAGGCAATCGCAGTCGGGATAAGTATTCGGACGAGTTCGGGCATGTTCATTCAGTATATATCACTGCCCGCCACCCGCGATCGAGGAAATGGTAGCTGTTATCAGCGCTTTCATGTCGTCAAACCGGCCGTCGCGTGTGGAGTGAAGCACGACTGCGGCTATAGGGTGCGCGGGACCTACTTCGAAGACGATGGCGAGATTGCCTCCTGCAAGCTGCGTGTAGCCCGTTTTGCCCAAGATGAGGCCAGGGATCGAGGGCAGTGCCTCATCCGTATTCCTCGCGGTAATACTCTCTCCTGTGATGGCGCGGATCTTGATGGTGTCGCGGGAGGTTTGCCCGAAGGTAGCATAGGAGACCGATGCGGCGTATCCGAACATTCGTGCCACATCTTTGGCCGAGCCGTATGCGCCTGCTTGTGTGGGGCTAAGATCAAGGCCGCTCGTATTGAGGAAATACGTGTGCGCGAGCCCAAGATCTTTTACCCAGTCATTCATACGCCAAAGCACGGGTGCCGCATGGGCTGCACCCGGATACTCCTGCAACATGGCACTTGCCGCCGCTTCAGCGAGGATTTCCGCTCCTTCGTTGGAGGAAGCGACGAGGGTAAAGTCGATCAGGTCCTGTGCGCGAAACTGCAATCCTGCCGGGAGTCGCACACCTCCGCCATCCGATGGCGTATGCGGCGCAATGGTGATGATCGTATCCGGCGGAATGACTTCGGCGATGACCAGCGCGAGCGGCACCTTGGTGAGGGAGGCGAGTGGGAGCTGCGCGGCTTCGTTCTTCGAATAGAGCACTCTGTCGGTCGTGAGGTCGAGGACGTACGCACTTTGTGCCTCCAATTTGATGCCTGCGAAAGCATCTTCTACCACCGCGGAAGCTACCGCTGCAGCTTGCGCCGCTTTGCTGGTAGAGGTGTTTGAAAGATATGCGACGGTCAACCCCGCGCTTGCGAAAAAAATGAGCACCAAAAAAACCATGCCGGCAATGCCTGTGGGCGCCACTTTGGGAGCGGGCAACAACAAGAGCGGCTTTTGAGCTTGATCATCATTTGCCATACCCGGCTAGTACAATTTCGAATAATTCCTGCCGCAGGTCGAACTGCGGGTCGTTTGCAAGAACGTGAAGGCTGTATATTTCAACGAATGTTGGTGAATGTTCATATCAAGGCAATTCGAAATTGTCCTGCCGGGCATACCCTTTACTGGTCTTCCGCGTTCTCGGGCATCTCAACATCTGTCTCTTGAGCAGCAGCTGATTCAAATGCCGCAAGTTCCCCGACGATCTCCTGGTAGTTGGGCAGCTCTTCCACCCTGCGCACGCCAAGGTGCGATAGAAGCTCGACCGTCGGGCGGTAGAAATATTCGCGCCCGTCCTCCGGGTTACCTGTGCGCTCCAGTAAGCCGCGAGCAAGCATGGTGCGGATGGTCGAGCTTGTATGTACGCCACGGATGTAATCGATCTGTGAGCGCGTGGAGGGTCCACGGTAGAGCACGATCGCCAAGACCTCAAGGCCCGCATCCCCTATCTCACGGCCGAGCTCTGCCTGATATGCCTTTTGGAGCACCGCCGAGGTTTGCGAGGAGACGGCGAGTGTCGCCTCAGTCTCGCTTCTGATAAGTGTGAGGCCGCTGCCTTCCAAGTGCTCCTGCAGTTCGTCGAGAGCCGCGCGAAGTTCGGGCTCCTGTACCTCAAGGTGCGACATGAGTTTGCGGAGCGTGAGCGAGCCGCCTTCGCTAAAAAGGAATGCCTGGATCTTATTTGTGAGGTCAGACATACCCAGTCAGTAGAATGTGCCTTTGCGGCAGGCGACATGTCGTCCTACCGCGGCTTGGCACGGCAACTCCCGACCGGAGTGCTTTGTCATCGTTGGTTGTTGGGTCTGCATAGGTTGTTGAAGCCGAAGGCACATTTCACTGCTGGGCATAGGTCAGGTGCCGAATCGCGGCGTACCAGTAACGTTCTCTATTTCTATCGTGATGTCGTCAAAAAGCTTCTCCTGCGCAACGCTCGCCGAGCCCGAGCGCACAAGCTCAAGGACGCCGAGAAAATACACAATGACATCTTGGCGGTCGTGCGATTTTGTAAGCTCGCGGAATGTCGAGCGGATTGCGGAGGCGAGGCGCGTGCGCAAATTCTGTATGGCATCTTCAAGTGCCAAGACGGGAGCAACAGCAGCCTGCATGAGCGCTTCGGGCTTCGGGAGAATACTCACCAGTCGCTCCGCGGCGCTTGCGAGCAGGGACGTGCTCACGTCTGCCGGACTAAAGACAGGCTCACGATGCGGAGAGCGCTTTGCAAGCAAGAGTGGCGCCCTACCCCACACACCGCGCAAAAGCTTCGCGGACTTTCGGATGAGACGGAGCTTCGCAAGCCGGCGCTCAAGCTCTTCGACTGATTCGCGCTCATCTGCAGAGAGCTCTAGGGTGGGCAAAAGCGTACGCGACTTAATCAGAAGGAGCGTCGAGGCAACCAGAATGAATTGCGCGGTCTCTCCGAGCGGAAGCTCCGGCAACTTTTCGACGTATGCAAGATAGGCGTCCGTTACCTCAGCGAGCGAGATCTCGGAGATCGACATCCTGCGCTCCTCTATCATGTTGAGGAGTGCCTCCAGGGGCCCGGAGTATGTTTCTGTCGACAATGTGAATTGATCCATAAATCACAAAACACAGGCACCAGAGCACAAACAGAGCACAGACGTTCTAAAGCACAGAGCACAAATTCGCAGCACTGGTGTTTGTGCTTTGGAATTTTGTGTTTTGTGTTTTGTTTGGACTTTGTGCATGTCTGTGTTCTGTGTTTTCGCTACTCGCTCAGGCGAGTATCAATGCGCGTCATATCTCGCGGGAAGGCGGTGGCTTCTTTCACGTTGGCGATCTCGAGCATGCGCGCAGTGAAGCGCTCCAATCCAGTCGAAGAGCCGCCGTGTGGCGGCATGCCGTACTTAAATGCCTGCAGGTAGAACGCGAATTTCTCCGGGTCGAGCCCGCGCTCATTCATGCGTCCGATGAGCGAGTCGTAGTCGTGAATGCGCTGCGCGCCGCTGTTGATCTCAAGGCCGCGGAAGAGGAGGTCGAAGCCGCGCGAAAGTGGCGCTTCTGTCGGGTCCTCATACGTATAGAATGCGCGTTTGGCTGTGGGAAAACGGGTAATAAAAACAAAATCCGAACCTTTTTCTTTTTTCGCCCACTCGCAAATGCCACGCTCGTGCTCGGGAGCCATGTCCGGCTCTGGCGCGACGCCCAGGGTCTCATGCGCTTCGGCCAGTGTGAGAATGGGTATTCCGCCAGCCGGCGGACCGGGTATTTTCGGAGGAGAAGTGTTGAAGCGTTTAAATATGTCAGCGTGCTGTTCGGCGACAGCCTGCACGGTGTCTTGAATTGCCTTCTCGAGTATCGCCATTGGCTCCCGCTCGGACTCAATGAAGCCCATTTCGAAATCGAGACACGTTGCTTCACTCAGGTGCCTAGTCGTTGCGCTTTTCTCCGCGCGAAAGATCTTTGCAACCGTGAACGCGCGCTCGAAAGGCCCGACCATGATCTGCTTATAAAACTGCGGGCTCGTCGCGAGGTATGCGACAGTGTCCTTGAAGTACTCGACTTTGAAGGCGGCGGCGCCTCCTTCCGCATCACCTCCAACAAGTGCCGGCGCTTCGAATTCCGTGAAGTGCTGACGCTTGAGCGAGGCACGGTATGCTTCGAGGATGCTCGATTGCATCTCAAAAATATCCCTGGAGCGCTGTGTCCTCAGCGTGAGCGGTAGGTTATCGAGATGCGTGTCGAGATTGAGTTCGGTGCCAAGCTCGAAAGGTAGTGTCTGCGCCTTGCTCAGCATCTCGATCGATTCTATCTGGAGCTCGATATCTCCGTTTTGCTTATCGGCCTGGACGTTTTTCAGAGGGCGCTTGTTGATTACCCCGCCGACTTGAACTGCGCTCTCGACGGTTACTTCTTTGGCCGCGTCGAGCGCCGGGCTTTTGGTGAGGACGACCCCCTGTACGTTCCCCGTCATGTCCCGAAAATCAAAAAATACCATTTTACCCTGGTCGCGCCGCACGGAAACCCAACCCGCAATGGCCACGGTTTTACCAATGTGAGAAGACAATCCTTTGATGAATACTCGGTTCTTCATAGATATATCTGGCGTATCCCGTATCCCGTATCCCGCGGAAAACTGAATACTGAATACTGTATACGTTCTGATCTCATATCGTTACTCCTACCTTATTACGCACGTCAGCCATTTTCTTTTCTGCCTGCGCGCGAGCGCGTTCGCCGCCATCTGCAAGTATTGCTTTCACATCATTATCTGTAATGCTCTCACGCCTCGCGCGCATAGGACCAACGACAGCTTCGATATCTTCCACCAGCGCGTCTTTGAGCGCTTTGTACTTGCCTTTGTTTTCTTTGTAGAGCGCAGAGAGCTCTTCGCGGTCGCGGAAGAGCCTGTGGATGTTGTAGACGTTCTCCGGGCTCTCAGCTTTTGAATCGGTAACGATGCTCATAACGGCTTTCTGTATCTCGTCTTTAGTCCCGAAGAGCGGGATGGTGTTGCTATAGCTCTTGCTCATTTTTTTGCCATCGGTCCCAGGGACGACTGCCACCGCATCCAGTATCTTTTCCTTCGGCTCCTTGAAGGTCTCGCCGAATGCCGTGTTGAACTTTACCGCGGCCTCGCGTGCATATTCGACATGCTGCTTTTGGTCGGCGCCCACGGGCACGATGTCAGTGTCGTAGAGCAGGATGTCGGCAGCCATGAGCATTGGGTAGGTAAACAACCCGGCATTGGCATCGAGCCCTTTGGCGACTTTGTCTTTGTAAGCATGAGCCTGCATGAGGAACGGCACGGTGACGAGGCAGTCCAATATCCACGCGAGCTCGGTGTGCTGTGGCACGGAAGATTGCTGAAAGATGATCGCTTTCTTTGGGTCAACTCCGACCGCTACATAATCACGGACGACGCCGGCGATATTCTCGCGAAGCTCGGAGGGATCTTTGAGCGTCGTAAGGGCGTGGTAATCGGCGATCATGACCAGCCCCTCGGCACTCTGGAGGAGCTCGGTGGTCTGCTTGAGCGCACCCAAATAGTTGCCAATGTGAAGGGCTCCCGAGGGCTGTAATCCTGTAAAAAGCCGCTGTTTCTGCATTGGTAAGATTGTAGCAGAAAATGGCGCGCCCGCACTTCCGAAGCTTGGGAAGTGCGGGCACAAGTTGGCGCTCATCGCGCAAGTCTCCCGACGGGGAACAGCCTGTCGAGCCGCTCGGTCTGTTCGTACAGCTCGCCGAGGGTCTTGGCAAATTCGGTCCGCGTCGTCGTCGAAGATACCCTGAAGGCCTCCTGGGTGAATGCCTCCCAAGCGCTTTCGAGCAAATTCGTCTTGACGAGGCAGTCGCTGAACTGAGGCACCGTGCCTCGAGAACAAACCCGCCGGCGGAGCCATTCATAATAGCCTTTCGTCGGGTATTCAAACAACGTATCGTCAGGCAGCGCCCCCATTTCCCAACGGTCGGATGTTTGGGCGATCGCTGCGGGGAACCAGGTGCAGCAAAGCGCCAGAGCGAAAAGACCTGAACGCACTCTCATCACACACTCCCTAGGTTGTGAACTGCAACTGTGCCACTACTTGACTGGAAACTCAACTACGTTCCAGGGTAAACAATTGCGCCGCGCAGGATGCCCGCGCGGCGCCAGTCTCAATCTCGACATCGACCTTCACAAAGCCTCGGCTGTAAGAAGCCGCTCGGCTTCTTTCCAGTAGTCGGCCCAGTCGGGGCGAGCAAGGCCCAGATCCCAGAAGGCCCGATGGATCCGGATGAGTTGACGCTTGAGAAGTACCGCAGTGCTTTTGAGCGGCGGATCAAGGTCGAGTTCCCCACTCTGGTACTCCGCAGCCCGCTCGTGCTGTACGGCATTCTTCGCTTTGTCGAGCAGAATCGTGCGAGCCACTTTCTTCAGCTGCTCGATATCACCATATCCGAAGTCCTCGGGAGTTTTGTCCGCGAGCATAAAGAACGTGGTCAGGAACTCGCTGAACTGCAGGGCCGAGCTCGGATACATTCTGCTTCCGTCGTGGCATTTCTTGTCCGCCAAATGTGCGAATATGAAGGCGAATACAGCAACCGCGAGAAGCAGCCACGCGATGCGCATGTCTTCAACGACGCTGAATGCTACGCCGCCGCTGTTGATGATCATTAGAGTGATGCCCACTGCTAACGGAATGACGATCATGCGCTTTCGACGGGCGGCTACCCGAGCGAC
Organism: Candidatus Kaiserbacteria bacterium RIFCSPHIGHO2_01_FULL_54_36; assembly: GCA_001781105.1. Taxonomy (GTDB): domain Bacteria; phylum Patescibacteriota; class Minisyncoccia; order Phycocordibacterales; family UBA2100; genus UBA10103. Next base: position 7,289 of record MFKV01000012.1, read on the forward strand.
ATGCATTTCTGCAGAGACGGGGTCGTAACCGGTGCGCTCCTGCCAATGCCTGCAGAGCTGGAGGAACCACGCAGCTCCTCTGCAATTCAGTTTCTGGAGAACGCGATGGTCGATTCTCTTCGTGTTGATTTTCATCTCACACGACTCCTGCCTCGATAAGACGGCCGTCTGTGGCCAAGCGATGAAAGGGTTTCTGGCCCTACTCACAGACAGATTTCTGGCCTGTCGGTGAGCTTGTTCATCACTTTTTCCTGCCCAAGGCGAACAGGACTATTAAAACTATTGCACTTTACGTAGATACAAGCAACTGCGTGCGAAGCAACCCTTATTCCTTATCTGTCGATCGCTTTTAGGAATTGCCCTTTATCAATCCCTGCAAGGGCAAGAACACTTTTGAGCGTGCCAGGAGCAAGCTCCTTGTGGAGCGGTACA
>MFKV01000013.1 GCA_001781105.1 Candidatus Kaiserbacteria bacterium RIFCSPHIGHO2_01_FULL_54_36
TTTTTGACATTGAGTTAGAGTATACCCGATTCAGCACGCACTACGTACCGGAACGCGGAAGCGCATTGCCGTGCGGGGATACTCACCGATTGGCGATGTACTAGGTCAGTTGCTCGAACCTCTTTTCAATGACGTCCCAATTCAAATTCTTGAAGAACGCATCGAGGTATTTTCCTTTGCCTTGCGCGCCGTAGTCGAGGATAAAGGCGTGCTCCCACACGTCGAGCGCAAGAATGATGGGAAGCGTAACGAAATGCCCCTGATGCTGCTCGCCAGTGAAGCCGGCGAGAAATTGTTTCCCGACCGGGTCATAGTAGAGGATGGCCCATCCGGGTCCGCGCATGTTGCCGATCGCTTTTAAATATTCTTGGAAGTATCCCATGTATTCTTTTTTCAATTGCTCCCCGAGCTTGCTCTTTTCGTCGAGCGCCTTTGTTCCACCCTCAAACTGCGCGAAGTAAAGTTCGTGCAAACGCATCCCGCCGAATTCAAACGAACGGCGGCGGATCAATTCTCCGAGCGCAATGGCATGTTTTTCAGTGTCTTCTTTTGCGTATTCGACGAGTTTCGTCGATATCGCATTGAAATTCTTTACATACCCTTCGTAGAGTCCGATGTGTTGCTTTACCGACTCATCTGAGATCCCATCGAGCGATGGAAGATCGAATTTTTTTGCTTCGTATGTCATCGAAGCAGTGTATACCATCTTTCATGAAGGTAAAATGACGGGATGAGGCGCAGCGTTCAGATAAAAGCAATTGTAATTCTACTGCTGCTCATGCTTGTGCTGTGCATTTGGTACGCGATCGCAGCCGAAGATCGGCGGGGACTGCTCATCGTATCGTTCCTCGATATCGGCCAGGGCGATGCGATCTTTATCGAAGCGCCTACGGGTAGGCAAGTGCTTATCGATGGCGGCGCAGGCACTGCTGTCCTGCGCCGCCTCTCAGGAGTTATGCCGTGGTTCGATCGCACGATAGACGTCGTCATCGGCACCCATCCAGACCAAGACCATATCGGCGGGCTCATCGATACACTCGCTCGCTACAAGGTTGCTATGATCGCTCAGTCGAGCGTTACCGGCGATACGCCGATATGGGATACGTTTAGGAAGAAGGTTGCTGAAGAGGGAGGATTAAGTTTCTTTGCTGAGCGCGGACAGATCATCGCCCTTGGCGAAGGCGCATATCTCGAGATCTTGTTCCCCGATCGCGATGTCAGCAATGTGGACACCAATACTGGCTGCATTGTCGCACGCGTAGTGTATGGCATCACCTCATTTATGCTCCCGTGCGATGCGCCGCAAGCGATCGAGAATTACTTGGTGCGCTTAGATGGGAGTGGGTTGCAATCGAATGTATTGAAAGCAGGGCACCACGGCTCGAAAACTTCTTCAGGGCCTCTATTTCTTGGATACGTCGCACCAGAGTATGGAGTCTTCTCGCGTGGCTGCAACAATAGCTACGGCCATCCTGCAGCCGAAGTCGTCGCACGCTTCGCGCAATTCGAGATACCTACGCTCGACACGTGCACCGAGGGGACAGTCACCTTCGTGTCGGACGGAAGTAGTGTGAGGAGGCGTTAGTTTACAAGACCAGCAGCCTTTAACGTCAAATATGCGCCTCGCTTTTTCATCGTCTTCAAACCTTTTGCGGAGACGGTAATGGTGATTTTCTTGCCGAGCTCGGGAATGAAAAGCGTCTTCTTCTGGAGATTGACTTGGCGGCGGCGTTTGCCGGTCGGGTTGAATTTGGTCGCACGCGTCCTGTTGGAATACCCCCCGCCCACCTGCGAAGTTTTTCCGGTGATATCACAAACTCTTGCCATATATTTTTGAATGGCCTGTTATGCCTGCCCCGTAGCCAAAGCCGAAGGCTTTGTGGTACTGGGGTCACACGTTCTTGCCATACGTCGCAGCACTCTAGCGTGGTAGAAGGGAAAAGTCAAAAAATGCTACAATAGCGCGATGGGCGGAGACGCGGTATTCATTATTGTAATCATAGTTTTCTCCGTCATCGTCCACGAAGTGATGCACGGCGTTGCTGCCGATTGGCTTGGCGACCCGACCGCACGCTTAGCCGGGCGCCTCACGATCAACCCGATCCCGCATATAGATATCTTCGGTTCGATCATTGTGCCGATACTCTCTTCCTTCACTGGCACGTATTTCGGATGGGCGAAGCCAGTGCCGGTAAATCCCTATAATTTCAGGCGTCTGCAGCGGTGGGGCGAGGCGATCACAGCCATCGCCGGGCCGCTGTCGAACCTCGGCCTCGCGCTTCTCTTTGGCCTCTTGATGCGGCTCGGCATGGCGCCAGAGCTACAGCTTCTTTTTTTCTACGTGGTCGCTATCAACTGCTCGCTTTTCATCCTCAACATGATACCCATCCCGCCCCTCGATGGCTCAAAGGTGCTCGGCTCCATCCTTCCGGGCCCGCTCGGCGAGGCGTACCAGAGCCTTCGCGATATTCTCGAGCAGAATTTCTTTCTTGCGCTATTTCTCATTCTCATGCTCGTCAATGTTTTCGGCCAAGCGTATGGCTCTGCCGTGTACGCGCTGGCATCTCTGATCGGGGGAATATAGCGTAGAGCTTGCGTTTCAGGGGCTCAAACGATATACTCCGCGCACTCCCTTCGGGAGTTTTTAATTGCCACATGTCCACCATCAATCAGCTCACGCGCAAAGGCCGCACCAAGAAGGCGTGGCGCACGAAGACGACCGCGCTTTCGCGCGGCTTCAACACGCTTGAGAATCGCCCAAGCTTTTATCCCGCGCCATTCAAACGTGGCGTGTGCACGCGCGTGACGACCAAGACTCCGCGCAAGCCAAACTCCGCAATCAGAAAAATTGCTCGCGTTCGATTGACCAACGGCATGGAGATCACCGCCTACATCCCGGGCGAGGGGCATAACCTCCAGGAGCACTCGGTCGTGCTGGTGCGCGGCGGCCGTGTGAAAGACATCGGCCTTCGCTACACCATCGTGCGCGGCAAATTGGATGCGACAGGCGTAGAGAAGCGCCGCCGCGGCCGCTCACTCTATGGCGCCAAGAAACCCAAAGCTGCAAAATAATATTCACCACTAACTACTTTCGACTAACTACAAACTAGTGTATGCGCCGCCCAGTTAAAAACAGGATTCAGCCCGGGCCCGACGAGCTCTACGGCTCGGTCAAAGTCTCTAAGCTCATCAATTATGTGATGGAACGTGGCAAGAAGGACACCGCGCGGAAGATCGTCTACAAAGTACTGGAAGAACTAAAGCGTGACGGCGATCCGGTCGCGCTTTTAGAGCAAGCGCTCGACAACGCATCTCCGACAGTCGAGGTCCGCTCACGCCGCGTCGGTGGCGCCAACTACCAGGTGCCGCGCGAGGTGAGTCCCAACCGCAAACTGAGCTTAGGCATGCGCTGGATAGTAGAAGCCGCCGAAGGCACGAAAGGCAAGCCGATGAACGAATCACTCCTCACAGAGCTCAAAGCGGCAATAAAAGGCGAGGGCGTAGCCGTCACCAAGAAAGAAACGACTCACCGCATGGCCGAGGCCAATAAAGCCTTTGCCCACTTCGCGTGGTAATCTCGTTTCGAAGTATGCTTGAGATGGATATATCGCTTCAAACTCCAGCTGGTAGAACAAGCGATATAGCTAGTGCAATTTGAAATGTTTTCTGAGTTGTGTATCGTTCTCGATTCGCTCGAGTACCCCGTACAAAATATATTTTGATAGATTTGACTCGCTTTTGATGAGCTGTACAAGCTCTTCGCATTCGTGAGGAAATACCCAGATACTCTGTTGAAGCATTGCAAAACCTGCTCTCTTCAAAATACTGCGCACCTTGTATCGCAGAGGGCCGTACTTTTGGGGGATATCAAAAGTTGCCAGTCGCCATTTTCCATCCCACGTTGTGTTGCGCAGCGATTGCATATTCTTTCGGACCGCGTTCCCGAGAGATAGCCGACCTTTGCCGGTGATAGATAGCCGCTCGCCGCTCGCTTGTATGTATTTTGCACCTATTAGCCTCTCAACAGCGATCTTTCTTCGGTATCGCTGCATTGCACGCTCTCGCGCAAGCCTATGCATGCGACTCGTCGAACGCGCAGAAAGGAGAAAGCCATACATGAGATCGCCAAAACTCAATTCTTCCAACACGTCGCGCTCGATACTACCCAATTTGCGATTTGCTCTTCTCTGTTTCATAATGTGTATAACTCTACAACATCTAGCTAGTAGTTCAAGCGATATATCCGATCGATTAGGCGTCTAAAAGGCATCACGCTGTGGCTTTTAGGGGTTCCGATCACCATTATTATCTTGCTGCACTTGTTCAACATCCTGTAAATTCACAGAGATCTAATGTGCCATCGCTATAGTAGCAATATGGTACCAGTAATTTCATTTCTCGCGATCGCTGTTGCGGTCATGCTCGCCGTTTTGTTGTTTGTCGTAATTCGGGAAGCAATCATCGAAGAGTTTCCAGACATCTAAAACCGAAGCTACGCCTTTGCTTTTTCTTGGAAATCCGTTATATTTCTTGAACGCGCGTTGCGCGTTTTTGTTTAAACAACTATGTCTCGTGACTACCCATTGGAAAAGGTACGGAATTTTGGGATAGTAGCGCACGTGGATGCGGGCAAAACGACCACGTCTGAGCGCATCTTGTACTACACCGGCGAGTCCCACAAGATCGGCGAAGTGCATGAGGGCAATACCGTGACCGACTGGATGGAGCAGGAGCGCGAGCGCGGCATCACCATCACCGCCGCTGCGATCACGTGCTTCTGGAACCCGACCTACATGGGGACTGACACTTCTGCGAAAGTCCGCTTCAACATCATCGATACTCCCGGCCACATCGACTTCACCTCGGAAGTGAAGCGCTCGATGCGCGTCTTGGATGGCGCGGTCGTCGTCTTTGATGGTGTCGCCGGCGTCGAGCCACAAAGCGAGACCAACTGGCGCTACGCGGAAGAAGCCAATGTGCCACGTGTCTGCTACATCAACAAGTTGGACCGCACAGGAGCGAGCTTCGAAAAATCATACGCATCTATTCTCGATCGACTTTCCAACAAAGCAGTGCGCCTGCAGATCCCGATCGGGCTCGAGGATAAATTTGAAGGCGTTATCGATCTTCTCCACATGAAGGCGTACCACTTCGAAGGGGAGATGGGTGTCAATGTCGTCGCGGGCGAGATACCGGCAGGGATGAGAACCGAGGCGGACAAATATCATGCAGAGCTCATCGAGCGCATCGTCGAGAATGACGATGCTGTCATGAGCGACTTTTTGGATGGTAAAGAGATCCCGCTCGAGACGCTCAAGACGACCCTTCGTAAGGGCGTCATTGCCAACAATATTTTTCCTGTTCTCACGGGCTCCTCCCTCAAGAACAAGGGCGTCCAGCTCGTTTTGGATGCCGTCGTCGATTACCTTCCGTCGCCTAAAGACATGCCGGAAGCAAAGGGGATAAATACTGACACCAACGAGCCCGAAACACGCCCTGCGAGCGATGAGGCGCCTTTTGCCGCACTCGTATTCAAGCTGCAGGTAGACCCATTCGTGGGCCAGCTCTCGTTCTTTCGCGTCTATTCGGGCACTTTCTCTGCAGGCGACACGGTGTACGATTCTGCGAATAATAAAAAGGAACGTGTGGGCCGCATCGTTCGCTTGCAAGCGGATAAGCGCGAAGATGTAAAAATAGTCTACGCCGGAGAAATAGCAGCGGCAGTCGGCATGAAAGAGGTGAAGATCGGCCATACGCTCTGCGATGCCGAGCACCCCATTGCGCTCGAATCGATAGTGTTCCCCGAGCCGGTCGTCTCGATGCGCATCGAGCCCAACACGAAGGCCGACCAGGAGAAAATGGGCATCGCACTTTCGCGCCTCTCAGACGAAGATCCGACCTTCCGCATCAAATCAGATCCTGAAACGATGGAAACCATCGTCTCCGGCATGGGCGAGCTCCACCTCGAGATCATCGTGGACCGCATGAAGCGCGAGTTTGGCGTGCAGGCCTCGACTGGCAAGCCGCAGGTCGCGTACCGCGAGACTATTTCTGGGTCCGCCGACGTCGAATACAAACACATCAAGCAAACCGGTGGCCGCGGCCAGTACGGCCATGTGAAGATCCGCGTAAAGCCGATGGAGCCGGTGGATCCCGACAAGAAAGTGAAGAACAATGTCGAGCGCGAAGAGCATTTCGAATTCATCAACAACATCAAAGGCGGCGTCATCCCGCAAGAATTCATCCAGCCGGTCAAGAAAGGCCTCAAGGAGGCGATGGAGCGCGGCATTCAAGCAGGGTTCCCGGTGGTGGACATTTCTGTCGAGCTCTACGACGGCTCGGCTCACGACGTGGACTCATCTGAGATCGCATTCAAGTTGGCAGCTATCAATGCAATGCAAGAAGCAATGCAAAAAGCGAAGCCCGTGCTTCTTGAGCCTATTATGAAATTGGAAGTTGTCGTGCCGGAGAAATTCATGGGCGATGTGACCGGCATGATAAACAGCAAACGCGGCGCAATAGAGGCGATGGGGGAGCGCGGGCAAGCGCGCGTCATCACCGCCAAAGTACCGCTCTCCGAACTCTTCGGCTTTACCACCCAGCTCCGCTCCGCGACCGAAGGTCGCGGCGTGCCGAATCTCGAGTTTTCGCACTACGCCACCGTACCTGGAAACGTTGCGCAGGAAGTGATCGCCGCGAGGAAATAATATTACACTGTGCCTTTGGGGTCGGAGCGTTTATCTTTTTCGAACGCGCTGAAGTCGATGAGCTCATCTGAGAGAAGTCCGGTCATCCATTCTCTATTTAGACGCAGGTCGTTGCGGAGCTGACCCATCAACTCGTCCGTAAGCTCTTCTCTCTCTGCGCGGCTACGCATACGACAACGGCGGCACCCCGCAGTACGAGACGCGTTGCAGCGCTGTGGGCGCCTCCACTCAAAACGCAAACCTCGCCTCCGTCCTTACCGCACTCGAATCCACACTCCAATCGCTTTTGCAGGGGCTCGGGCTTTGGGATTAAGCAAATTTTGCTCGCCCACAGATTCACCGCGCCGGTAAAGAAACGGTAGAACCGTGCTTTATACTGTTAGGTAACGCCATGAGTAAGTATTTTGCAATTCTTGGCCTGCTTCTTGTGCTCGCCATTGTTGCGGCAGTGTATGTCGCGCAGCCTGTGCGTGAGCCGCCACCCGAGGGCCGACCTGCACTTCAGAACATCCCGCCGCTGACACCGGAAATTGAAAAGCAGCTTAGAGAAAGTAGAGGGTTCGAGGTTTTGATCTCCTATACTGACCGCGGATTCGAGCCTCTTGAAGCTACGATACAAAAGGGAGAATCCATCCGCTTTACCAACAACTCCTCAAGCGGCCTATGGGTCGCAAGTATGGGGAACGATGCGGGCCCGCAGTATCCAGGGACCAGCAATTGCGGCGCGAGCCGCCTCGACACGTGCAATGCACTCGAACCTCTGGAGTTTTGGGAGTTCACGTTCAACGAAGCGGGCGACTGGGCGTTCCGCAACAACGTCACGCAAGAGCATGTCGGCGTGATACTTGTCGAATAGTCGTATGATACGAAAACTTCGGAAACATGCAGAGCAT
>MFKV01000014.1 GCA_001781105.1 Candidatus Kaiserbacteria bacterium RIFCSPHIGHO2_01_FULL_54_36
CGCTCAAGATGCCGCCGAGGCAGTTTGCGAACCTGCACGCGCTTGCTACGCTATCCTAGTGAGTGTCAAACAGAAGGGGTCCAGTTCAATCATTGCATCAGAGTTCAAACTGCTTTCGATTGCCGAGCAGTACATTTTTGAAAGTGCGCAACTTGGTATTACTGGACTAGAAACATTCTTCGGAGAACAAATTTATGGTGATCGAAATAAGCGTAAAGATGGAATAAAGCCAAATACTTCCAAATCTAGTACTCTGATATCCCCCTCCGGAACATCTGCAGGGGCAAATCAAGGGAGCGCGACTGGGGTGACGACACAAAGCACTTCCCCGAATTCAACAGCAAATGGCAGTGGCTCAACGGCGTATAGGGCGGCGTCTAACTCGCTCTCAGCTGCGTCAGCAGCGATTGGTCGAGGAGATTTTGCCGCTGCAAGTAGGCATTTAAGCAACGCATCCAGGGCGCTAGGCGGAGCAAGATGATATGAGCGTATTGATTTTGGAAATTTTGACATTAGTTATCGCCGCAGTAACTATTTACTTTGGGATAAAAATACTACGTCAAAGTGACGAGGAATTTATAGAGGAGGGCGAGCGGAAGGCAAGGGAGATTGCTAAGCGCGAAAAAAGATCCGAAGAAAGTGTAATGAAGCAATTTGTCTCGCCTTTGAAAGTAAACACAAGGTCATGGAGATTATATATGGGAGGGCGAGGTATAGCCCTTGGGTTTGTTCTGATCGTCGCTTTTTTTGCCATCTTAATCTATCATTTATACACGTAACAAAATAGTATGAATGTCTCACTAAAAATAAAAGTCCTAGTGAACCTACTCTACGTGTATGTAGGAATATACGCTAGCCTCTTTCTAGTTGGTATATCGACCATATCTTTTGATTCAGATGCGCTGCGCACGCTTATTAATCCAATAATTCATATTCTTGTTATATCTTGCATCGCATTCTTTCTGCCACGTAAAAAGGGCAGCTTAATGTACTGGGTTTCAGTTGTTCTAATACTGCTTGAACTTGTAAGGAAACTGAGCGGCGCGGGAATTCTAATCTGGCTGAAACGGGCTGGACTTGGTTCCGAAGCGACTGATCCAACATTCTTCATGTTTACCTTGGCGTTGCTATATTCTGGTATTTTTCTAGTTGCTTCAGTAATAATTTTGCAAAAGGATGTGCGAGTATATCTTAGGGGAAAAGGTGTCAGGAACCTTTAAGAATATGAAAACATCAACGAACCCGCAGGGCGACGTCAATGGACTGTACAACGCTGGCTCTGGCCTCGCGTGCAGCACGGGCGGTGTTATCTCCAGCACGACAGTCCAGAACATTTCCTACACGTACGACGCCAACGGCAACATCACGCAGATTAGCGACATGGGAAGCACGACCGCTTCGAGGACCGTTGCGTACGAGTATGACGATTTGAACAGACTCACGCTGGCATCGACGACCGCCGCCTCTTCGACGCCCTATAGACAGTCCTACAGCTACGATATTCTGGGCAGTATCACGGGGCTTGCGATATCCGGTGCTACAAGCACCTATACCTACGCCAACACCGGCTACGCCAACCCGCATTCCGTCACAAGTCTCGCTGGGACAACATACACGTACGACAAGAGCGGGAACGTGACGAGCGCTGGAACCAAAGCATTCTCGTGGAATTACAGGGATCGGTTGATGCAGGTCGCTACAGGGACAGCCAGCACGACGTATGCATATGACAATCAGAATCAAAGAGTTCGACAGACGGTGTTGGGGGTAAGCACGACGACGTATGCGGGCAAAAACTTTGACAAGGTAGCGACATCCACGCAGGCGACCACGACGAGTTACATTTTCTCAGGAGATATCCTAGTTGCCACGGTAGTCGGCAATGGCACTGCTACCACCACCTATTATGTGCATCCCGACCATCTCGGGAGTACAAATGTTGTCACGAGCGCATCGGGTACCGTCGTTCAGACGTTGGAATATTACCCCTATGGTTCTATCCGAATCAATGTGAGCTCTGACAGTTCATCTGCGAGCCGACAATTCATAGCACAGTACGCAGACCTTATATCCGCGCTCAACTACCTCAATGCTCGTTATTACAATGCTGCGAGCGGACAGTTTATTTCCCAGGATCCGATGTTCGTAACACTTTCAGCAGATGCATACGAGCTACTCAAAGATCCACAGCAGTTAAATTCTTATAGCTACGCAAGAAATAATCCGATTTCGATGAGCGATCCAACGGGTCTGTTGACGCAAAGGGAACAGCAAATCATCCAATTGCAAATACAGGTGATTTACCTTCAAGTTGCTTTGATAAATGTTTATTTGGGAACTGCCGCGGCTGGATCAGCCTTTCTTGATCCGATACAGGGCTATCAGGATGCCACCAATAAGAGCGGTAATGTATCTACTCCAGAGCAAATTGGTGCCAACATTGGAACTTCTGCTGCGATAGCAACACTTTTGCCAGCTATACGGGCAGGCGTTGCTTCGATATTAAAGCGAAGTACACAAAGTGTAACTGATGCGGCCGTCGCAAGTGGAAGAGCTACGAATATGAGTGGTACTGTACATGGTAATAGTCTTTCTTATGAAGGAGAGAGCTATGGCTACGTATTGGTCAATAAGAGTACTAAGGAGATCGTTAAATTTGGAGAGACTATCCATCCAGAAACTAGATATCCGAAGGCATTTCTTAATCAGAACAATCTGGAATTACAAGTTATATCAGCTGGTTCTAAAGCCGAAACTCATGCATGGCAACATTCAATGATTACTGAATGGTACAAAGACTTCGGTACTTTACCAGCGATTAATAAATCATTTTGGTAATTATTATGTCAGACAAGATAAATATTACAAGGGGTATTTTTGAACGGCTTATTTCTAGCGGTGCTACCATTGGAAATGAATATCCAATTGAGTTCGCATTTGCGGGAGATTGGGCCCGGTTATCAAAGTTGGAGACTTTTCTGGAAAAGAAGGGCTATCGAAGAGATCGATCACAGACCGATCAAATGCTCATAATGGTCGGTTCGTTTCAGCTTAAGCTGGACTCTTTACTTAGCTTGATTGAAGAAATGACGCAGTTAGCGAATGAATTTGGTGTGACTTACGATGGCTGGAGTATTGCCCCATAGGGTAACGGAGGTCAAACACATTATTAATAATTATAAAAATAATATGACAAACGTAATGAACAAGCAGGTAATAGTCGCTCTCGCCGGTCTGGTGCTTCTTGCAGTGGCAATGACAGCTCTCGCTCAAGAGGCGACGACAACAGCGGAAGTATCCACGACTACACCACAGGGGGTAGTTGCGGAAGCAACGTCAACGGCTACGACGATTGAGGATAGTACAGCAGACACAGGCTCAGTTCTCGGCGCTTCGACAACCGTTGCGACATCTACCGAAGCTGTGGCTGATACTAGCTCGCGCGACACCACCCCGAGAGACGAGCGACCGACAATCGCACTGCCAGAAGAAGCCGCATCCCCAGTTCCCGCAGCGGAGTCTGCCGCAGCAGCCACGTCCCCGCCTGCAGCTACTACGACACCGGCAAGTCCAATCACTACTTCCACAACAGTAGAGGATATTTCTGCTCTCCAAGAGAGCTACTACCAAAAAAGTGGGAAGTATCTCCAAATCCTTCCTGGCAATCAGCTGCCCGAATACGAAAGTGGCACAGTGGCCGAAAAGCTCGGTGCCAACGTCCCCGCAGACGTCCGTGTAGACGTGTACGCGGGTCCCCAAGGTAAGGGATACCAGATTACGTATGAAGAGGAGGGCACGATCTACATCGTAGGCTTCGGTCCCGAAGCAGAACACCGCACCTACTCATACCCAGCCCCAACCCCGTCAGCTACATCTACTGCCGCAACCATCTAATCGCGGCCCCGCTTGAAACTGATTCTATCGGGTGTAACATTCGCAACGTTCACACGCTCACTGTCAAGGTGAACATAAAGCGTATGAGAAAATGCCTTGGTATACTCCTCAAAAGAGTTACTACTGCGACCAACGAAGTGCCTCTTAGGTGAGTATGAATACGAAAATGCGCATTGCTCTCATGACCTATGCCATCGACGGCAGACGCGCCAAGGGTACCGCGCTTGTCGCACGGAAGTGCGTTCTGGAACTATTGAAACGAAAGGACGAGCTCGATCTCACCTTTATTCACTATGAAAAGACTGACGATGCTATGTATAGGGAGGGAGTTCGCGAGGTTCTGTTCCCGGAACTTTGGCCGCGTTTTTTGAACAGACGATCGCTCCGCCAGATCTACTACTTTTTTACCACCAAGGACCGATACGACGTTGTGCAGTGGTTTCAGCCACGACTGTATCCATTTTTCTGGTTTGCACCCGCAACACATATTGTGGTGAATTTGCATGGAGCGGGAGACATTACGGCGCCCCGAGCGTTTTTCGATATTCCACGCGCCGTATTCAATTTCGTTATAAAATATTTTAGTACATACATCACTGCCGCTATCGCTGTTTCATATGCGGCACGTGACGAGATAGTAGCTCACTACAAAATACCTCCTGAAAAAGTGCACGTTATTTATAATGGCGGTGGTGAAGATTTTGTGCCTATCGTAAAAGAAGAAGCGTTCCGTGTAGCGGAAGCATATGGCATTGACCGCCCATTCGTACTTGCTGTCTCGCGCCTTCAGCCGCATAAAAACCTCGCCCGTTTGATAGACGCCTACACTCGCGCGCGGCAATCAGGAATACATCAATTGTTGGTCATTGTCGGAGAATCAGCCGGAGCCGAAAAAGAACTCTATGCCCAGGCAAAACGATCGCCCCATGCCGACGATATTCGTTTTATATCGTATGTTCGGGAGGAAGACTTGAACGCCCTCTACAGCGCGGCGGATCTTTTTGTGTATCCATCTCTCGACGAAGGATTCGGCCTACCCGTGATCGAGGCGTTTGCATCGGGCACGCCAGTCGTTTCATCAAATATACCGGCCCTCAAAGAGGTCGGGGGAGGTGCCGCGCTTCTCGTCGATCCGCACAGCACCGAATCAATAGCAAAAGGCATACGCGAGGCCCTAGGGGCGGATACACCAAAGAAATTGATTGACAAAGGGTTGGCGAGAGCATCTTTCTTTACATGGGAAAAAGCCGGAAACAATCTTTTTGCGCTCTATGCAAAGCTCTGATATGCAAAACATATGTCCCTTGTGCGGTTCGGATGTACTGCAAGCGAAAAAGGAGACGCACGAAGATGGCGATGTTCTCTACACGCTCTACCACTGCGCAAAGTGCGGTGTGGAATACTGGTTGCCTCTCAAAAACCCGGGCGCCAACTGGTATGCACACGATGAACGATATGCGGGGGCCAACGAGAATCCCCCACTTGACCCCAATTGGAACCACAAAAAAGCCATCTCCTTTCTCAAGGGGAAGAAAGGCCGGGTGCTCGATGTTGGGTGTGGCACGGGCAATTTTCTCTCATGGGCAAATAAAAACGGGTGGGAGGTCTGGGGAATAGACTTCGACCCCAATGCAGCGAAAGCGGCACGGGAAGTGTTCGGACTCCCGAATATTTCTCTTGCCACACTTGCGGAATTCATTCGTGCGCATCCCGAGCTCACGGGAACATTCGACCTCGTCACATTTTTCGACGTATTCGAACATATCGACGACCACAACGACTTTGCCGCTCTCGTGTCGCGCCTCGTAAAGAAAGGCGGGCATATTGCGATGAGCATGCCGTATCGCAAGGGCGCAAGGTGGCTACAGCCGCACGATTTGCCGCCGAGACATCTCACGCGGTGGGATAGGAGCTCTCTTATGCGTTTCTGGGGACGTCACGGATTCAGCGCCCAGTTTATAAAACGCGTCCCTGCTTCGCTTGATGCGATACTTATGAAATTCCGTTTTACGTACGGGAAGGCATTTTCGTTCGGACTCGTACGCAAAGCACAGATGAAGGAACGCGAGAACGGTGTGCAAAAAAAAGGAGCGCCCCGCAGCGTGCGAGTGCGTGTCGTGCATGCGCTCGCGAAGGCCAAGGATGCCGTTCTCTTTGGGATCCCGGCGCTGCTCACATGGCTCGCTCTCCTCCCCAGCGAGAAGCGGTATACGACCCTCTATCTCATCGCGCGGAAAGAAGACGCCTAATGTACGCTTTTCCATCGTAGCCCGCGCTCAACCTCCGCCTATTCTCCGTATGGTATGATGACCCTCATTATGCATCGCTTGCACATCGCACTCCAGGGTGCATGGCCAGCACTTCTCATCGTGGGAATAGTGGCAGCCGCTCAGATCTTCCTTATCACGCGGCCGCTCGAATATCTACTCACCAACATCTTACCAGACGACGCATTTTATTACTTCGAGATCGCGCGCCAGATAGTGCTTGGCTCTGGATCGACGTTCGACGGACTCGCGGCAACCAATGGCTATCACCCGCTCTGGATGCTCGTACTTTTACCCTTCTTTGCCGTATTTGGCGCGGACGTTGGAGGGCTCGAGCCAATACGGGCGGCGCTCGCGCTCTCCGTCCTCCTCAACGCGGCGACGGGATTATTGGTGTGGCTCATCCTCGGACGATTTACCACGAATGTATTCGTGCGCACGCTCGGGCTCGCCATATGGGCGCTCAATCCTTTTTTGCTGTACCAGGGTGTGAACGGCCTTGAGACGAGCCTCTCGCTTTTCTTTGTCGCGCTGCTTTTTTGGCAGGCGCTTAAGATCGAGGAGAAGATGGCAGCGCAGGGCCAAGTCACCCTTCTGAACCTTGTTGCGTTCGGCCTCATCGGCGGACTTTGCATTCTCGCGCGCCTCGATACTGCCGTGTATGTCGGTGCGATACTCCTATGGGTATGGTTGCGCGAGATGTCTCGACAAAGTTTCAAGCAAGCAGTGCTCGCGGGGATCGTCGTTTTCGTATGCGTTGCTCCATGGCTTTTGTGGAATGTTACGAACTTCGGCATGCTCACGACATCATCTTCCGGCGCAAATATGCTTGTCAACCACACGCTTATCTTTCAGGATAACGGGACAGGCGTCTACCAGGCTATAAAAGGGGAATTCTATATGATCCACGGGCACATAAGCGCTCTTATGCTGCGCACGAGCGCGCCAGGGCTCGCGTACATGCTGTTCGGTTCGGCGCTCGCGCTCTTCAGCATCGGTGCGTGGACTATACCGCGGCGATTGCGCGATATCCCCGTTGCCTACTCCTTCGCTCTCGGCTTTGCCTTGCTGTTCTTCCTGAACGTCGCGGTGCGATGGACGGGCGGCAGATGGTATTTCGTATCGTTCGGGATACTGGTCGCGATCCTCGCGGCCGTAGTTATCGACACCATCCGCGGGCGCTGGCCGTTTCGGGAGCGGACGAAACAGCTTGCCGCTTTGGCGCTTACAGGTTTGATCGCGTTCTTATTTTTCACGTGGTGGCATAAGGAATTGACGGACCCTGCGGTGCAACAGCGCGAAATGTATGCCACGGCGCTCTGGCTCGATGACAATCTTCCGGATGCGCGGGTGGGAGTGTTCAACGCGGGCATCATCGGATACTTCTCACACGCGGACGTCATTAATCTCGACGGCCTCGTGAACAACGACGCATATAGAGCGATGAAGGAGCAAAGGCTGTACGAGTATCTCCACGATGCGGGTATCACACACCTTGCGGATTTTCCCATTTACCTTACCTATCGTTACAGGAGTTTCTGGGGCGTGCCTGACATCACTGAGCACTTAGAAGAGCTACAGACGGTATTTCTTGGCGGGCATAGCCGGAGCGGCGATGGCTTGCACATTTATAAGGTGAAATAACCATGCTTGGAATATGCCAGGTCGCACGCGGGTATCCCTCATCTTGCCGGCCATCGACGAGACGGCCTCGCTGCTTGAGACCGTGCGGCTCTCTGCGGCAAGCCTGCCGCACAAGACCCTCGAGTACGTGATCGTCTCGCATCCGAAGTACACCACGCCCGAGTGCCGTGCCGCTATCAAAACGCTGCAAGAGCGCTATGGCACAAGCGTCGTGCATTTCGATCAAACCCTTCCCGGCATCGGCGGGGCGCTCCGCGAGGCAATCCTGCACGCGAGCGGCGACATAGCCGTGATCATGGCATCGGACCTCGAGACTGATCCCACGGCGCTGCCCGCGCTCCTCCAGAAGCTTGAAGAAGGGTACGACATCGCTGCCGCGACGCGCTGGGCCAAGGGCGCGGGATTTCGTGGATACCATCCCATCAAGTTCGTCCTAAACTTTATTTTTCAGCGGCTCTTCAGGATCCTGTATTGGACCGATCTCACCGACCTCACGTACGCGTACCGCGCATACCGCACCGATCTTCTCAAAAAGATCCGATGGGAGGAAACGGACTTTTCGTTCCTCTTCGAGGCGATCCTAAAGCCGCTCCGTATTGGCGTGAAGGTGACGGAAGTGGAAACGCCATGGAAAGCGCGCACCGAGGGCGTGAGCCACAACTCGTGGAAGCAGACCTTCGACTACGCGCGCGTGGGTGTGCGAGTGCGATTTCTTCCAAAATCCCGCATTCTGTACTAGACTCCTTCAATGTCACGACCTGCGCTCATCACCGGCGGCTGCGGTTTCGTCGGTCGTCACCTCGTGAAAGCGCTCCTCGCACGGGGGCACAGAAATATCTGGCTCGTGGACGACCTCTCGACCGGTAAATGGCCGGAGCAGTGGCTTAGGGGTTGGGAAAAGAGGAGCGTTCGTGGACGGTTCGAGTATTCGCTGGGGAAGCGCCACATAACACTAATTCGCGCCGACGCTTGGCATTTCTTTCACGACCACGCACTCGGCCGTCCCAAAGAAAAGCTTCCCGCCTTCGGCGATGTCTTCCACCTTGCCTCTATCGTCGGGGGCAGAAGCCTCATCGAGGGGGACCCGCTCTTGGTCGCAAAGGATCTCGGTATCGATGCCGCCTTCTTCTTGTGGATCTCGCGCAAGCCGGCGAGAGTGGGCCGCGTACTTTATGCCTCGTCGTCGGCCGCGTACCCCACGCATCTGCAGAGCGCACAGAAGGCGATAGCGCTGCGTGAATCGCACATCGATTTCGATTCAGGCCGGATAGGCGTACCCGACCTCACGTACGGCTGGTCGAAATTGACGGGCGAATATCTCGCACGGCTCGCGCATACGAAGTACGGCATCCATATCGCGACGGTGCGCCCATTTTCCGGATATGGTGAGGATCAGGATCTCACGTACCCGACACCCTCTATCGCACTGCGTGTCGCGCGTGGGGATAACCCGATTGACGTGTGGGGCACCGGAGATCAGGCGCGCGATTTTGTGCATATCGACGACTGCGTCGATGCGTTTTTTGCGATCCTCGACAAAGTAAAAGACGGCAGCGGCATCAATATTGGCAGCGGCATCTCGACCTCGTTCAAGGAACTCATTGCCCAGATGCTTCGCCTCGAGAAGCGGAAAGCGGAGATACGCCCTCTTTCCAAGAAACCGATTGGTGTCGCCAATCGATATGCGCATACGGCGGGCTTGAACAAGATCGGATGGAAGCCCAAAGTGTCTATCAAAGAAGGCATGGCTCGAATGCTCGATGCAGCGCATAAGCGGCTCGCTGGCAATGACCTGCCATTCTCAATATGAATGCAAAGCCCAGTGCAGCGATAGTGACGACCACGATATATGTGCCTAAGCTGCTCGCTGCGTATGCAAAAGATGCCAAGGAATATAAGCACGATGTACTTTTCATCGTTATCGCCGACAAGAAAACGCCGCAAGAAGCTGAAAACTTTTGCGCTTCGCTCAAAAAGAGGGGAATTTTAATAGAATATTTCTCGTGCGCGAGACAAGAAAAATATCTCTCGCGCTTCCCTGCTCTAAAAAAACATCTTTTGTGGAACTCTATCCAGCGCCGGAATGTCGGTATCCTCTTCGCCTACGAAAGCGGTTGCTCTACCGTGATCACGATCGATGACGATAATTTCCTCGTTACGAAAGACTTTATCGGCGCACATCAGGTGCAGAGTGAAAGAGTGTGTGACGTCGTCAAGACCAATACCGGTTGGGTAAATGTCTGCGCATTGCTCAAAGAGCGAGAGGACAGACGTTTTTATCATCGTGGCTTTCCGCTCGAGAAGCGTACGCCAAAAGAAAAGTGGACTGTAAAGAAGACGAACGTTCGCCCGGTAGTGAACGCGGGCCTGTGGCTCGGTGACCCTGACGTCGATGCGATGGAGCGGCTGTATCACCTCGCCGATCCGACCGAAGCAGTTCAATACACCGGAAAACGCACCATGGCACCCGCGGAGGGTGTATGGACGCCGTTCAATTCGCAGAATACGGCCATCCGCCGCGATGCGATCCCCGCCTATTTTCTCTCGCCCTATATCGGCCGCTACGACGACATTTGGGCCGCCTATATCATTAAGCACATTGCTGACCATCTACATGACTCTATCTGCTTTGGCGAACCCGTCGTCGAGCAAAAAAGGAACCCTCATAATTATTGGAAGGACTTCGACCAAGAGCGCTACGGCCACGCGCTGACGCTTCGCTTCGTGACTGCGCTTTCGCGCATACGACTTTCGGGAACGACATACCAAAAGTGTTTTAAGGAGATCACCGCTATGCTGCCGAGAGAAATCGGAAAAGAAAAGCTGAGTGATCAGGAGAAACAATTCTTCGTGAAATTCTTCGCAGGCCTTCGCATCTGGCGCGACGTTTTTGTCTCCTTATAGAGAAGGTCGGGACATGCCCGACCTCCGTTTTGCCCCGATCATGCCGTTCGGGGATAGTCTCCGAATCCGCGTAGGAGCTTTTGAATGCCATGTCGCTCCTGCCGCATCGTGAGCGCATACGCGGCAGACTGGTTCATCGCGACGAACTCGTCGAAGTGCTCCGGTAGGAACTGCTCCGCGTCAACGAACTGCACTCTATCGGCGACGTCGGTTCTTTTCGTTCGCTCGGCCAATCGGTTGAGGATGGGCCGGGCTCGCGGCAGCCGGAACGCCATACCAACGACGAGGGCTACGTCGAACCGGCCGCTTTCCACGATGTCGAGGATCGCGGTCGCATCGTCCTCCGTTGTCCTGCTTTCCGCGACGATCTTGACGTTCCGTGCTTGGCCGGCGAGATCGTTGAAGTGCGCGCGCATGACGCCCGCCTCGGAGATCTTGCTCACGCTCAATCCGAAGCGATGGTCCATTGCGCGGGGCCGCCCGCCCGTAATCATCAGGTGAGCGTCTCGGTGAATGCGCGACAGGTGGAAGAGTGCTTTTACGCACATCTGCCCGCCGCCGAGATACGCATTCTCTTCATTGCCCCTGAGCGCCGGGCGATGAGTATGCGTGCGGACGACACGACCCTCGCGACCCTCGGGAAACTCCACCTCTTGGAATAACTCCGAAGGCAACCACTTGTCACCATCCGTAACGACGGAATGGCCGAATGTAGCAAGAAGCGTGCGCACTGCTGCTCTCCCTTTTGCCTCTGACCTGGTTCTCGCTTGCAGAACCTTCGCATTGCGCGAGCCGGAAGTCAAATCGAACTTGATCTTGGGGTAGAATTGCTTCCTGCATGCAAAGGCGGTATTCTCAAACAAAAGAGCTCATATGAAAAAGATACTCGTTACGGGCTCCTCTGGCACGATCGGCACGGAGCTCTGCATACAGCTCTCATATGAAGGATACGAGGTCCATGGGCTCGACCGGAAGCTTCCTCAGACGGAGCAGAACGGGCTGGAGAAATTCACGCAGCTTGACCTCTTGGAGAGAGAGAAGCTCGGTGCACTATCGGGCGATTTTGACCTCGTTATCCACCTGGCGGCGAATGCGCGGGTCCACAATCTCGTGGTGAATCCCGACCTTGCGCTCGAGAATGCCATCACGACGCATACCGTGTTCGAATTTGTCCGGAAGAACAAGATACCGCGCATCCTCTTTGCTTCTTCGAGAGAGGTATACGGAAATCAGGACACTCTCCCCATCGAGGAGGGTCGCGCGAGCCAGCGATTTTCGCAGAGCCCCTATTCATCGAGTAAGATCTTCGGGGAGAGCTACTGCTATGCGTATAAAACCGTGTACGATATTGACGCGAAACTCTTGCGGTATTCCAATGTGTATGGCCGGTGGGACATCTCGGATCGGTTTGTACCGAAGCTCATACGCTCGCTTCGGGATAATGCACCCTTTATCATCTATGGAGAGGAAAAGTCCATGTCGTTCACCTATATAGATGACTGCGTGAGCGGGACCATTCAGCTCGTTAGAAGCTGGGACACGCTGCCCATGGAAGTAAACGTCGCTTCGGAAACAAAAGATCGTCTGGTAGACGTAGCGGAACTCGCGAAGCGCATGATGGGCTCCTCGTCAGAGATAACCATCGGAGAAAATCTCCCCGGCGAGGTGTGGAACTACCAGGCAAACATTGATGTCCTGAAGAAAACAGGGTGGGGACCGAAATTCACGACAGAGGAAGGGCTGAAGCTCTCCATCGATTGGTATCTGAAGAATGCATAGGAGAGCGCGGAGCACGATTCGTTATGCCATAGGAGGTATAAGCCATCGCCGGCGTATAGCGAACCAGTGCGGGAAGCGGCGAGCGCTTTCGTTTAGCAACTGTTGCCAATGGGAAGTGTAACGTGCATACTGCAGCCCATGAACCCCGTTAGAGATTGCCATCAGATTGCGCGCCTTCAATGATACGCAGAGGCGGGAGCTTATTTCTTATGAAAACTCGGGAAACTATCTCTAACGGGGTGAAGAAAAGGAAAAGCACGCCTCGCTGGGTCGCGGTTTCCGGGGGGTTTGATCCCTTGCATATCGGGCACGTACGCTTGTTCCGCGAAGCGCGGAAGCTTGGCGAAAAATTGGTTGTCATTATGAACAACGACAATTGGTTGAGGGCGAAGAAAGGCTTTGCATTCATGTCGCAAAACGAGCGCGCCGAGATCATCCGCCATCTTCCGTTCGTCGATAAGGTTGTGTTTACGGATCACACTAAGAACGATACCGACATGAGCGTTGTGCATATGCTGCGCAGGCTTAAGCCCGCGATCTTCGCGAACGGTGGCGACCGCAATACAAAAGACGCGAGAAACAAGAGGTCGTCATTGAATGCCGAACAAAAGTATTGTAAAGAGCATGGCATCAAGATCGTTTATAACGTTGGCCATGGCGGCAAAGTGCAATCGTCTTCGTGGCTGATCAAAAGTGCGACCCGGCCCACTTTGCGCGCGGTGCGCCCCTGGGGGGAATATTATGGTTGGGATCAAGGCGCAAACTGGAACCTCAAAACGATCTACGTCAAACCAAATAAGCGGTTGAGCCTGCAGTATCACCACCATCGCGAGGAATGGTGGCTGCTTGTCTCCGGCGACGCACAAGCGACGACAGGGCAAGGGGAAGACACGCAAACAATCGAGCTCAGAAAAGGAGTGGTGTTTCAAGTCGGCAAAAAACAGGTACACCGGCTTTCCTCCAAGAAAGGTGGCGTCATCGTCGAGGTCGCGTATGGAGATTTTGACGAAGAAGATATAGTTCGTCTTGAGGATGACCACGGTCGCGTCCCGCCGCGCAAACGCACTTCAAATTCTTAAGCCAGTAGTGATAGAATGTTGCTCATGGTACTCCAGCAGACTCTCAGGTGGCTCGTGATCGGCTCGATATTTGCCCTCACCATCATCCCATTTATCATTGCCCAATCGCTCTACTTTCCGTTCATTACGGGCAAAAATTTCACGTTTCGTATTCTTGTTGAGGTCGGCGCTGCCGGGTGGCTCGCGCTCGCACTTATCTATCCTGCATATCGCCCGCGCCGCTCGTGGATTTTGGGTGCCTTCGCCGTCTTTGTCGCGATCGTTGCACTTGCCGACGCGTTCGGCGCATATCCTTTTAAAAGCTTTTGGAGCAACTATGAGCGCATGGATGGCTTCGTTACGCTTGCGCACCTCTTCGTGTATTTCGCTCTGGCCACATCGATGCTTACGAGCGAGAAATTGTGGCGCGCATTTTGGAATGTGTCGATCATCATGTCTCTCGCCATTGCCTTCTACAGCTTTTTGCAGCTCTTTGGCGTTGCGAGCCTCAACGCGGGCTTCTCTTCCGTCGAGCGCCTTGATGCCACATTCGGCAACCCGATATACCTCGCGGTGTACATGCTCTTCCATATATTTATCGCAGCGCTCCTATGGATCGGCTACTGGCGAGAAAGCAAGCCGGGCAAACGATGGCTTCTCTCGTCATTCTACGGCGCGGTGATCTCTATAGATAGCCTTGTCCTTTTGTTGACCGGGACGCGCGGCACAATGATCGGCCTCGTAGGAGGGATATTCGTTGCGGCCACCCTCATCGCGCTCTTTGAGCGCGATCGCTCCATAAAGAAATGGGCAACGGGAATTGTTGTTGGGACTCTCGTACTTGCGGGAGGCTTTTATTTCCTGCGAGACAGCGCATTTGTGCACAGCATCGGGTTTCTGAACCGCCTCGCGACGATCTCGCTAACCGACGCGACCACGAAGTCTCGATTCATGAATTGGGGGATGGCGTGGGAGGGAGTAAAAGAGCGGCCCATCCTTGGATGGGGGCAAGAGAACTATGCTGTCGTGTTTGATAAGTACTACAACCCAGGCATGTACAATGCCGAGCCGTGGTTCGATCGCGTGCACAATATTGTCTTCGACTGGTTGATCGCGGCGGGCTTCCTTGGGCTCATTGCATATTTCAGTATATTTGCCGCAGCGCTCTATGCCCTTTGGCGAGCCGTTTTACAGGGGGCACATATTGAGGAGAAGGCGCCGAATGTGCGGCGCAAGGAAGCAGACGTGAGCGCTTTTTCGGTCATGGAGGCCAGTATTTTGACGGGGCTTCTGGCAGGATACATGATCCACAACATGACGGTGTTCGACAACATCGTGAGCTACATATTGTTCGCATCCGTCGTTGTCTATATCGCGTGGCGCGAAAGCGCTTTTCGCGCCACGCCCGTGCTGTGGTCGCGCTCGCTCCCGCAAAGCGCCATTGCCTTCGTTGCGGGAGGCGCTGCCCTCGTCGTATGGGGAGTTGCTTCATATGTGAACGGCGCGGCTCTCGCGCAAAATAGGCTTCTCATACAAGCGATCACCCCACAGGAGGCAGGGTTGGAGAAGAATCTTGAATACATGAAAGGCGCGATCGCAGAAAACTCCGTAGGGACGCAGGAGGCCCGCGAACAGCTCGTACAGATCGCAAGTAAAGTCGCGTCGCTCTCGGAAGTAAACATCGCCGTGAAGCAAGATTTTTATGACACCGCCGTTGCGCAAATTCAGCAACAAGGAGAAGCGTCTCCACTCGATGCACGAGCCCCGCTTTTCCTCGGGGTCGTCCATAGCGCGTATGGAAATCATGAGGCTGCGGCAAAAGCATTCGCTCACGCGCTCGAGCTCTCTCCGAAAAAACAGGGCATCCTCTATGAGATCGCGCGCAATGCCAACCAACGTGGCGATGTCGTCGGAGCACTGCGCGCACTGAAACAGGCATTCGAGCTCGAGACAAGCAATATACAGGCGCGTATTTTGTATGCTGCCGCGCTCATCAGCGTTGGAAATGATGCAGAAGCCGACACGTTGCTCGCACCGATCATTGAGACGGGCGAGGCAGCCGATCCGCGCATCGCGGCCGCGTATGTCGCGAAGAAACGCTATGACAAGATCGTTCTCATTTGGGAGGCCTATGTGAAAGCCCAGCCGAACGATCCGCAGGGCTACTTCACGCTCGCAGGTGCTTACTATGGATCGGGCGATCGTGCAAAAGCAATTAGTTCACTCGAGACCGCAGCGAAACTCTTCCCTGAGTCAGCTCCGCAGGTGGCAGCTTTTATCGAGCAAATACGGGACGGAACCCTAAAAGTTGAATAGCCCATTGCAAGCAACAACTCTCTTGCTACAATATGTAGGTGAGTGCCACACATTCGTGTGATTAGTGTGGTTCTATAGATTGAAAGTCGCCCTTCGCACCTCCCTCACGGGAGGTGTTGGGTTTTTATGCGGTGGGGATACTCGGCCGGTGAGGTGCTGTTTGTCCGATACAATAGAGAGGTGATACGCCGCGTTCTCGTCGGGGTTTCTTTTCTCTTACTGTTGCCTCTATTCGCATCCGCCACAACCTGCCTCGACCTCTCCCGCACCCTCTCCCAGGGCTCCACCGGGAGCGACGTCTCCCGTCTCCAAGAGTTCCTCCGCACCAATGCAGGATACGCCGGCGCCATCTCGGGCAACATGGGACCGCTCACGATCGCCGCCCTCACACGCTGGCAGGTATACAAAGGCATCATTCCCACAGCCTACTCACCCGGCGCCGGCACGACGGGCCCCAAGACGAGAGCGGCCATGGCCTGTGGTTCGACTCCGCTCACCACAAGCACCCGCGCTCCCTCCGCAAGTCCAACACCTGCAGCTTCTCCAACAGTCGCCTCCCTCCTCGCCCAGCTCAACACACTGAAGCAACGCCTCGCAGAACTGCAGGGAAGTCCGTCCCCAGTATCGGCCTCCGTCACGTTCTCAAGAACTCTCGACATCGGCGCGCGCGGCACCGACGTCACCGCGCTCCAAACCCTCCTCAAATCCAGTGGCTTTCTCTCTGCCGAAGCAACAGGCTACTTCGGCACACAGACGAGAGCTGCTGTCATTGCATATCAAAGAGCGAACGCGCTCGACGCGGTGGGCACCGTTGGCCCGAAGACGAGGGCGCTTTTGAATGTCCAAACAGGAACGACATCGCGACCTCCGCCAGCTGGCGGAGGAGGCGGAGGCGGGGGAAACCCGCACCCACGCACATTCGCCTCCTGCTCTCTCGACAGCACCACACTCTCAAGCGGACAATCGCAAACTTTCTACTCCAACCGCTCTGTCCAGTCACCACTCCAATGCTCATCAGTCGCGCAAATACGCACATGTCTCGACGGCGTATTGAGTGGCATAGGTACGTACGCGACGTGCACTGAAGTGACCGTGCCCGAGCGGGCCTCCTGCACCGTCGGGAGCACCACCATCAAAGACGGAGAAACGGGCACATTCTATTCCTCCGATTCCGCAATCACTCCGACGCTCTGTTCGTCGATATCGCAAACACGTACCTGCACTGACGGCACGCTCTCAGGCTCAGCCACCTTCAACATCGCTTCGTGCGAACAAAAAACTACACTTCCGACCATACAAGCCTCGTGCATGCTTGACGGCGAAACGCTCCAAAGCGGATCATCGCAAACCTTCTACACATCGAAAGCTGTCTCATTCGGCACTCTCTGCTCATCTGTTGCGCAATCACGCACCTGTGCCGATGGAGCTCTCTCTGGCTCCGCAAGTTTTGCCTTCGCAACCTGTTCAGTTGCAGCACCCAGCTCTTGCACACAAAACGGCGTATCGGTCTCGCACGGTGCATCACAAACCTTCTACTCATCACAAACGCTTCCTTATGGACAGCAGTGCTCCGCAATTTCGCAATCACGTAGCTGCTCGAACGGAACGCTCTCGGGGCAGTCCACATATCAATACGCGACGTGTGTTGTCAGCGCTCCTCCGCTTCTCGCTCCAACCGTAACCTTCACGCAAACGCTGGCGACGACGACTTCTGACGGTACGACGGGGGAGTCGTTCACCGTCGGGTGGAGTGCCACTGGGGCGACTGCGTGCACGGTTCAAAAAAGTTTCCCGGATGGCACCATCGCAAATCCATGGGGTAGCGGCGTCTCCGGCTCGCAGGTCGCAAGCCCGTTCAAGCTCGGCATTCACAAATGGTGGATCGATTGCACCGGTAACGGGGGAACCACGCACAAAGAATTTATTCACGATGTTGTAACGTCGCAGGCAACGGACATCACGGAGAACTTCAATTCACGGGAAGGTTTCTCGCTCAAGGTGAGTGGTGACCCTGCGCTGATCGATTACGCAATCGAAAATGGGATGCTGAAACTCACGCATCGCCCGCATGATCGCGTCAATTTCGGTGGCGTCGAGAAATCGTACGAAGTCGATCTCAGCAAAACCGTATGGTTCGATTTCCGCTTTCGGATGCAGGAGCAGCTCTTGGGGCAAGACCTGTACACGACACTCAAATTCAATGGGCGTGAGGATCTCTCGCTCACAATAGAGATCAACAGCGAGCAGCACTGGAAACATGTGTACTTGGATGGGAAAGGCGAACCCGCGTGTACTGCTAAACCATCGGACGATGAGTACATTATCGGCGCATCTCCGGCGCTCTTCCAAAGCAGCGAAACGCGCGTGCGTTATCCAACAGGATACACAAAGCCATACACGGAGTGGACAACGTATTCAATAAAGTACGAACCGCCTCCGGCCGCTGGCGGACAGGGAGTCTTCACATTCTACGTGGATGGACGCGAGGTGCCGGGCGTAAAGATCGACGAACCGGGTAAGATCCTGGAGACACGTACGAGCGGGCTCGCAGGGATGAAACGTGTCCCCGTCACCGTGAGTTTCGGTCTCCTCATGGACGGGCGCGAACATGGCTACCCCGGCAATCGGTACGGCGTTCGTGGGCGCGGATGTTATGCCGACGCGACACCCGCACGCCCAGTGCCCGTCACGTACCCCGCTAAATTCGCTAACAACGATGGCAGTGCCTTCAAGACGGATTGGATGAAAAAATTTGATGCGATCGCGGTTTTGCTCATGGACGCGACGAAAGGCGTGGGCCTTCCATGCAGTGAATATCAAACGCCCCGCAGCTCCCACGGCCTGTTTGAGGCGATCAACGCCTGCGGAATACCCACGGGAACCTTTGGGGTCTACGACAAGTACCAACGTCGACTCGCACAATCAGCATCTCAGCCAGTCTCCGGAAGTGTCCGCACCGATCTCGAGAATCGGATCTGGAACGGGATCTATGAGGGAACAATCGACTTTGATGCGGCCGTCTTGATGGGAACGATACCACTTCCGAATGCAGACCACCTCATTTGGGGCTACACTCCTGCCGGAGCGCGCGCGAAGTTACAAGCCTCGCTGGATCGTCAGGCGCAATTTTACGCGCATCTCGCGCCTCCAGAGCGCTATGTATGGGACATGTTGCATGACAAAGGCGGAACCGTAGAAGCTGCACATCTAGGGTATGTCACGCCAGTGGCTCTGCGCGCGAGCGATATCTGGCAGGTCTTAAGTCCGCAAGAAAAGGCGGACATCCAGGCACCGTCGACACCAGTCCCTGGCGTCTTTTACTGGGACTATTTCCGCATCAGCTATTCCCCGCCGCAGGTAGTAGCGAACAATTCCCAGACGAACACAAATCTCGCCTCTGCCCTGACTGCGCTCGAAGGCGTGATGAAAACGCTCTTGGGGATATTCGGCCGGTAATACGCGCTCGAGATTTCGCTTGCGAGGTTGTTTGTGAATGCTACGCTGGATACTGGTATGGTGCTTTGGCACCATACGGCGTCTTCGTTCGGACGAAGTGTAAGCAAGCTTCCACTTCGGATCCTCACTAGCCGCCGTAGGGCATAGCGTGGAGGGCGGCGGCACTCACTAAGACTTTCACTTTGGAGCTCGCACCCGTCCTCCACGCTATGTCTTACGCACAGCGTGTTCGGCCGGGTGCTCGCATGCCCTGATACTGCGTCTTCCGAATTTTCATCGCGATCTATTTTGGAAATAATGTTTCTATTTTCATCGCATATTCATTTGCGAAAAATAAAAGTTATCCACACGCGCGCGCACAAAAAAAAGATTTTACACGCACGCATGCAATACTGAAAGAGTAAAACGCATTCCTTGCTCACTAGAGAGAGATATGCGGGTCGACTTTAAATACCAGTAGCTATACGCGTATGGCAAAAAAGAAAAAGGCAAAGAAGGCAAAGAAGAAGAAGCGATTGTAATTCTTCAAAACGATCCCTCCACTCGGAGGGATCGTTTTTTTCATGTGCGTATGCACGAAATTTGATGTAGGATGCCTGGAATGAGCTTTTGGAGGAGATTGTTTGGAGATGAGAACCTCGCGGCCTTGCGAGCTGCTGAGCCAATCGTCGCTGCAGCAAATGGCTTCGAAGAAGCGATGAAAGCGCTCTCTGATGAGGCGCTCCGCGCGAAGACCGAAGAATTCAGGAAGCGCCTCGAGGAGGGCATCGCGCGAGGGCTCAGTGAGAGCACGATGCTCGCTGAGCTGGCGCCCGAAGCGTTCGCCGCTGTGCGCGAGGCGTCACGCCGCACGCTCGGGCAGCGGCATTTCGATGTCCAGCTTATCGGCGGCATGATCTTGCACCAGGGCGGCATCAGTGAGATGCGCACTGGTGAAGGAAAGACGCTTGTCGCGACGCTACCGGCATACTTGAACGCGCTCGAAGGAGGAGGCGTCCACATTGTTACGGTCAACGATTACCTCTCGCGCCGCGATGGCGTGTGGATGGGGCAGATCTACCACGCGCTGGGGCTCTCGGTGGGCATCATCAATCACGAAGCTTCATTTGCATATGACCCTGCGCATGTGCCTGTAGATGAGCGTTCGGAAGAGGAAAAAGCACAAGATGAGACGGGCAGCTTCAAGGTTATGCAAGATTTTTTGCGGCCTGTTTCGCGCCGCGAAGCGTATGCCGCGGACATCACCTACGGCACCAACAACGAGTTTGGCTTTGATTACTTGCGCGACAATTTGGAATACGAACCGGGCGTGTTGCGCCAGAGGGGGTACCACTATGCGATCGTGGATGAGATCGACTCTATCCTTATTGATGAGGCGCGAACGCCCTTGATCATTTCTGCCCCGGTCTCGGACGCCGAATCGCTCTACGGCCGCTTTCGAGATATTGCCGCCACGTTGCAGAAGGATGAGGATTACACCATCGAACACAAGCACAAGCAGATAATACTTTCGGATAGCGGGATAGAGAAAGCGCAGCACGCGCTCGGTGTCGAGAATATCTACACCGATGCCGGCATTAAGTATGTGCATCATCTGGAAACAGCGGTGCGCGCCAAAGCCCTCTTTGAGCGCGACAAAGAATACGTGGTGAAAGACGGTGTCATCATCATTGTCGACGAGTTCACAGGGCGCTTGCAGCCGGGACGGCGGTGGAGCGACGGCTTGCACCAGGCTATAGAAGCCAAGGAAGGAGTGGAGATCCAGCAGGAATCGCGGACGTTTGCCTCCATCACATTCCAGAATTACTTCCGCCTCTACAAGAAGCTCTCTGGCATGACGGGCACAGCAGAGACCTCCTCGGAAGAATTTTACAAAGTGTACGGGCTCAACACGGTCGTCGTGCCGACCAATAAGCAAAGCCAGCGGATAGATGCAGAAGACCTGATCTTCCAGTCGGAGGAGGGAAAAATGAAGGCAATTGCGAGGCACGTCCGCGCGCTTCACGAAAAAGGGCAGCCAGTACTGGTCGGCACGGTTTCCGTTGAGAAGAACGAACTGCTCTCGGCGCACTTCAAGCAAGAGGGAATTCCGCACGAGATTTTGAATGCAAAGAACCACGAGCGCGAAGGGGAAATCATCGCGCAAGCGGGGCGCAAAGGTGGGGTCACTATCGCGACCAACATGGCCGGACGCGGTGTCGATATCAAGCTCGGAGGGAATCCGGGGAGCGAGGAGGCATACGAAGAGGTGAAAAAAGTAGGCGGGCTCTTTGTGCTTGGCACCGAGCGGCACGAAGCGCGCCGCATCGACAACCAGCTGCGCGGCAGATCGGGCCGACAAGGTGATCCGGGCGAGACGCAATTCTTCGTCTCGCTCGAGGATTCCCTCATGCGCGTATTCGCGTCCGACACGATCAAGCGCGTGATGGGGACCTTCAAGATCCCGGAAGACGAACCTATCTACAACCGCATGATCACGCGCGCGCTCGAGAAAGCGCAGACGCGCATTGAAGAGCTGAATTTCGACTCGCGCAAGCATGTCCTTGCATATGACGATGTGCTAAACATCCAGCGCCAGAGCATTTATGCGCGCCGCCGTGCGCTCCTGGTCGGCGCCCAGGGTGCCGTGGAGGAGGAAATTGCTCGCATCGCGACGATTGACGAAAGTATTGCAACAGCTGCTGAAAAGAAAAAACAAGAGCTCGGCGAAGCGTTCTTCCCGGCAGTGCGGCGGTTCCTTTTGCAGACCATTGATTTTCTCTGGGTGGAGCATTTGGAGGCAATGGAATACTTGCGCAGCTCGGTGAATTTGCGTGCGTATGGGCAGCGAGATCCACTCGTTGAATACAAAAAGGAAGGCCTGCGGCTCTTTCAGCGGATGGAGGAAACCTACGGACTCCAAGTCATTCATGCGCTACCGAATTTGGGTCAGGCGGGACCTGCGGCAGCGCAGCCTTCGGCGCAAGAGCGTGTTATCCATCACGCTGTAAAGGCTATTTCAGCGCAGTCGGGAGTACCGACCAAGAAGGAATATGGTCGCAACGACAGAGTGACTATTACGAACGGCACCGAGACGCGGGAGATGAAGTATAAAAAAGCAGAGGAGTTGCTGCGGCAAGGCTGGCGCATTGTGTAAAGAACACAAAGCACAGACGACACAGACCACAAACAAAACACAGTCCTCAAAACACAAATCTACAAACTCTTCTGAAGAATTGCGCTGAATATCTTTCGCAGCTCTATGGCTTCGTTAGAAAGCGACATCTGCTCCTTGGTCGGCGCCGCATTGCCGCCTGTTTCACACAAGCGTAACCAGAGGCTGCTTTCCTTAGCTTCTTTTCGGCATATTTTGATTTTGAAAGAAAAGTCTTTTTTGCTTAAGGCTTCATTTGCTTCTATATAGTTGGCCGCTTGTGACCCAGAAGACCGTACTAATTGCTTGCCGTATTCAATATTTGAGATCGTCCGAGGCAGACCCTTCACAAGGTCTCGGCATCGCCGTGCGAACTCAAAAGTTCTTTCTTCGAGGTCTCTGTATTTGTTTGTACTTTCTGCCATCTGAACAGTTTGTGCTCTGTTTGTGCTTTGTGCAATCTGTGTACTGTGTTTTAAATATGGTGTTTTGTGTTTTATTTGTGCTCTGGTCCCTGTGCTTTGTGCTTTGACTCATGGTACATTGCTCTCAATGGAATACGTCCCGACCATCGGCCTTGAGATCCATGCCGAGCTGAAGACCAAGACCAAAATGTTCTGCTCCTCGAAGAACGACCCAGACGAGACACGACCGAACGTTAATGTGTGCCCGGTGTGCATGGCGCATCCCGGAGTACTTCCGGTCATCAATCGCGAGGCGGTGAGGCATGTGTTGCGCGTCGGAGTAGCGCTTGGCGCAAGGCTTGCCGACTATACAGAGTTCGATCGTAAGAACTATTTTTATCCCGACTTACCAAAAGGGTACCAGCTTTCACAGTATGAGTATCCGCTCGTCTCGGGAGGGGAACTACAGGGGGTGGCTATCACGCGCGTGCACCTCGAGGAGGACACCGCGAGCTCGATCCACCCCGAAGGAAAGCATGGCGCTTCCTACGGGGCAGGCGAAGAGGGAACGACAGTAATTGATTTCAACAGAGCGGGAATTCCGCTCATGGAGCTGGTGACGGAGCCGGTCATCACGAGCTCGAAGCAGGCGGGAGATTTTGCACGCGAGCTTCAGCTTCTCCTTCGCCACCTAGGCGTGTCGGAAGCTAACATGGAAAAGGGAGAGATGCGAGTTGAGGCCAACGTATCCGTTAGCAAAACACAAAGCACAGATGGCACAGAACACAAACTGGGAACAAAAGTGGAGATCAAGAACCTCAATTCATTCCGCGCGATGGAGCGCGCAGTCGAGTATGAGATCAATCGACAAACAAAAATACTCGAGCGTGGCGAAAAGGTAGTACAGGAGACGCTCGGGTGGGACGAAGCGAAGCAGGCGACGTTCCCACAGCGCACAAAAGAGGGAAGCGCGGATTACCGATATTTTCCGGACCCCGATCTTCCATCACTCAAACTGTCGGAGATTGCAGAATTCAGTGAAGAAGCGTTTCGCAAGGCCGAAGGCGAGCTGCCGGAGGCACGCCGTGCCCGGTACCTAACCTTGGGGATCAAACCCGACGACGCGGAGCTCTACATACATGAGCCTGTCTTGGCGCGCTTCTTTGAGGGGGTAGAGGCAGAGATTGGCGGGGACTCTGAGCGTCTTTTGATAGCGAGTAATTACATAGCCAACGACCTCGTCAAGATAATCCGAGATATCGAGAAACGAGATACGGGATATCAATCCGAGATTCCAATATCGGCTCTATATTTCAAGAGAATAATTGATATGGTCGCTGATAGGTCTCTTTCCTCAAGAGCAGCCAAGGATGTTCTCCTAGAGGCTATAAAAACGGCTAAAGATCCTCAGGACATCATTAATGAGCTCGGATTGGCCCAAAAGAGCGCAGCGACCGATATAGAGGCCATTGTGGCCACTGTGATGAATGCTAACCAGTCTGTAGTCGCAGATTACAAGTCCGGGAAGGCGGCTGCGCTCGAATACTTGGTGGGGCAATGTATGAAGCAGCTCCGGGGTGCTGCCGATCCGGTAGTCCTGCGGGAGATCCTAAAGCGGAGTATGGGGCAAGGGGGGAAAGACGCGAAATGATCGTGTCCACACGATATCCGGAGGCGCGATAGTTGTTCTCGCCTCGGCGAGGTACACCCGGTAGTGTAACTTTCGGATTGCTTCTTGTGGCGATCTTTCAGCGTCCGAGATATCAACCCGATATACGTATTTATTGATAATATCCCCAAATTACCCACAGCAGGAACTATCCGAGATTCTACTAACCGGGTACACTATTGCAATGTCAGATGAGGTTTCCATTGATGGAAAGCAGTACATCTCGTCGCGGCGAGCAGCCGAGATCACTGGTTATGCGCAAGATTACGTGGGGCAACTCGCACGACGCGGGCATATAGATGCGAAGAGAGTCGGCGGTCTGTGGTATATCTCGATGGATTCCCTGCAGCAGTACAAAGAACAAGCGGACGCCTACAAACCTATCCAGCCTCAGAGGGGAAATCAGCAGGAAGACCCGGATTCACTGATATCGTTCGACGGGCGGGACCATATCTCGGCAGCCAAGGCTTCGAAGATAACGGGATACCACCAGGATTACGTAGGCCAGCTGGCTCGCTCAGGCGCTATACTTTCGCGCCAGGTTGGCAATCGCTGGTATGTTGAGCGGGCAGGGATCCTCGCGCACAAAGAAGAGAAAGACCGCCTTCTGGCGGCCGTACAGGTTGAATCTGTGGGCCTCCCGAGACAGAGCCAAGGATCGCCAGCAAGCGCCCCTACAGCGCCCCAAGCGACTGCTGAACTATACAAATACACAAGAGACGAGAGAGATCTTCTGCCAACGCTGAACAAGCGTCAAAATCTTGCGGTAGAAGCAAGCCAAGGACAGGAGCCGTATTCGTATTCGAGAACACCCGTCCCGATACGGGTGATGAGGACTCCGGCGATATCGACGATGCACCACGCCCGGCATCGGCAACAACGGGAGAAAAAAAGCGCGATACCCGGAAAGACTATGTTTTATGGGACATTTGGTGTGGCCGTCGCAACCATAGTCATTGTGCTTTCGTTAGGATTCCCAGGCATAAAGGATGCCGCCATCTACGCCATTGGCGGCGCAGGCAAGGAGGGATCGGTGTCTAATCAAGCACTGACCGCCAGTGCCTACAAGGCGATCCAGAGACTCGGAGACATCCTAGAGGTATATCTGACAAAAGAGCTGATCTATAGGCGAGACTAAGAGAAGAGCTAGATTTTAAGGGCTATTATCCGTCTGAGCGATCTGACGAAGGCAGGAAAGCTCAATAGCCGAGCTTGGCAGCCAAAACGGCACCGGTACATTCTGAAAAGCCGAGATGGCAGACAAAAACTGGGAAGTGTCGCATTTGATTATTATTTTGCGTGCCTCGTCCTGCCGAGATGACATTTCGCTTTTCTTTGAGAAATAGCACACGATTGTACTTCATCCGCCTGCCCCTACGTGCTCCCTACAAATGAGGCCTTTTTTCTGGAAAGTGATGTTTTTTGTAATGGAAGTAGGGGGGAAAATGGGAGATCGATCCCAGGATTTCTTATCCACAGTTTTGTCCACTCGCTATCAACAAGATATCCGGAATAGCTAGTAAAATCATAGATAAGTCGTGCGCCCGAACAATGCGAATGAGCATCCAAAAAAAAGCACTGCGAATGACTACGAATAAAACGGATGCAAAAATCCTGCATCCGGAGCTTTCGTTCGCCATTGTTGGTGCTTGTTTTGACGTGCATAACGAGCTTGGACGATTCGCGCGCGAGAAACAATACGCGGATGCTCTCGAAGAGCGGTTCAGGGCGGATGGTCTGCGTTATGTACGAGAGTTCCGTTTGGGTGATTCCCGAAATGTCGTCGATTTTCTTGTCGAAGAGAAGATCATTCTCGAGCTTAAGACCGTACGGTTCCTGACGACATCTTATTTCAGACAGATCCAGAATTATCTCCAGCAAGCCCGCGTGGATCTTGGGCTGTTGATTAATTTTAGCGATATAGCTTTGCAGCCGCGCCGTATCCTTCGCATTTCGGATTCCCATTCGCAGTCATTCGTAGACTCTCCTGGATCTCATTCGGATCCATTCGTAGATTCGGATGGGCCCATTCGTATATGAGTGACGAAATTTTCTTCGATGGAATAAGGCATATTTCTGCAAATGATGCAGCGGCATCATCGGGCTTCACCCGCGACTACATTGCGCGCCTTTGCCGAGACGGGAAAGTCCGCGGGCGCCGCATTGGTAAGAATTGGTACGTTGACCACAATTCATTCCAATCATTTCTTGTAGGCCAGGAGTATGCGAAGAGCAGGCGCAATGAATCGCTTGTCCAGGAGCGCCGGCGAGAATACCACGATACGAATGATACGAATAAAAGTAGAAACCAACAAATGGCTACGAATAATACGAATCCCATTCGCAGCCATTCGCAGATTCGTACGAGCCCATTCGTATCTGATTCGCAGCCATTGGTAGATTCGAATGGGCCCATTCGTATACGCACGAGCGATATAAAAAATACATTAGCGAGCGCGGTTGCAATGCAGACATCGTATGCAGCCGCGCATGCAAAACAATTCCTCGCTGCACCCGGGGGATTTTCGCATGCGGCTCTTCATGGATTGCCCGCGCACGCAGCGGCATACGTGCCGGTGCATACACTTACGCCGGTGATGGAGTTTGCGCACAAGGTCATGGCGCTCACGCTCGCCTTTATGCTCACTTTCGGCACGTACGCCGCCGTCGATCCGCAATACGCGCGCTTCGCAGCTGATTCGATGCGAGAGCAGCTCGACGCTACTGTCGATTCCTACTATCGCGCAACCGATGGTGGCATGGTCGCCTTGGCCGATCGCGCACAAACGCAAGTCGCCTCGGCTGCCGAAGATCCTGGCGGCACGCTGACTATGCTCGCGCGCACAGTTCCCACCACTGCCGCGCACCTTGCGAGCTCGCTCAATACGCGCCTAAATTCGCTCGTCTACTCCATCGCATTTCCGTTTGAGCGGATCCGCTCAAAAGCCTTTGCCGGCTTCTCCGGACCAGACCCTGGCTCGGTCGCAGTCCAGGTCGTCGCGTATTCTCCCAAGTCGCCGCAAAAGCCAGCCGGGTCTTCCATTGCGAAAGCAGGGATCGCCAGTGGTTCGACTTTGCCCACTGGCTACGAGCGCGTCATAGAACGCGTCGTAATAGAACGTGTGCAAGGCCAAGCCCTGGCGCAGGCGGGAGGCATCACCGAAGAAATCCTCAACAAGCGCATCAATGATCTCGACAACAAGCTCTCTTCGAGAATGGTCGGCGCTGCGGTCGCAAATTCGACCAACGTAACCAACGTCTACAACACGATCGCTGCCGCAGGCCGGATCGAACACCTGAAAGACCTCGACCTCGACACTCCGACCATCACGGGCGGCTCTATCTCAGGCACGAGCGTCTCCGCAACCTCATTGTCGGCCAGCGGCGAGAGCTCGCTTGCGACGACGACGGTGACCGGCGATCTCACCGTTACCGGCTCCGTCAATTTCTCTGGCACGCCGCTCACCGCCGTCAACGTGAGCTTCGTCAATTCGACCTCGACCAACGCAACTTCCACCAACGTCTTCGTCTCGGGCCAGTTCTCCATCGGTGCTCTTAGCCAGGGCTGGGTCTACAGCAACGGCCTCGGCCCACTCGCCGCCTCCACCTCGCCCACCGTCAACTACATCGTTGCGACATCTACCACCTTCGCGTCGCAATTCTACGGCGGCCTCATCGCGTTCGCCTCAAGTACACTCGCCAATTTCACCGGCCAGAACGCGACGACCACCAACGCTACCTCAACTTCATTCTTCGCCACCACTCTGCACGCGACGGACTTCCTCGCCACCAACGCCACCTCCACTGCCCTCTATATCTCAGGCAGTGCGCAATTCGCCAACACCGGACTCAAGCTCGCCGACACCAACGCCTCCAACTAC
>MFKV01000015.1:0-13661 GCA_001781105.1 Candidatus Kaiserbacteria bacterium RIFCSPHIGHO2_01_FULL_54_36
AGGCACGAACGCAAACGGAGCGGCGGATAAATGAGACCTGCTGCACGCTAGCAAACCTGAAACTGATACAAAGACGAAGCGAACGGACGCACCGCGAGGCACTAAGTATAAACGAGGGTTTTTGGAGCACTAGCGCGATGGAGCGGGGGGTGGGTGCGCCCACCCCACTCGGATGAGCGCCGTAGGCGCACCGATACTGCCGGACGAGCCCTAGCGAGATACCTGCCCGCCGGATGGCGGGTAGTAATTCAACACCAATACAAAGGCACTGTTCGCAACCCGTGGCATCCGCAATGGATTTGCATTTTGGATTCCTGGATTTCAACGGCTCACTCCTTCCGAGCCAACGGCTTGTATCGTTGATTCCAGCGGGCGCGCTTGCGCTCGCGTACACTGAAGCCGGAGCACCACCACCAACGGCTTTGGAATCTCTTTCGAGATGTCCATCAGTTTGAGCATGTGGCGTCTCCGGCTTTCAGTTCAGCCACGTATTAGAGGTTGGGGGAGATTTCTCGCCCCGCATAACCGACAAGCCTGTGGCCGTGGAGGCAGTATACCAAAGCGGTATGCACGGAGTGCTTGAGAAGCTCTGCTCTCTTTTCTTTCTTCTTTCTTTTCTCTCTCGTTAACAATCAAAACGTATTTGTATGTCATCAATCGTTGCATTCGATGTTGCCAAAGCAGAGTTAGTCGGCGCGCGCATGCGCAAGAACGGAACCGTTGCAGAGCGATATACCGTTGTGAATACGTCAGAGGCGATCAATCAGTTTCTCGACACGTTGCCGAAGAAGAAGATCACCATCGGCTCCGAGGCAACCGCCGAGTACCATCTCCATCTCGCACGTGCCTGCCTCGCACGCGGCGTTCCCTTCAAGCTCATCAATCCTCTCGTCACCAAACAGTTCACACGCGCGACTATACGCAAGCGCAAGACAGACCGCGACGACGCGGAGATCATTGGGAAGTGTCTCTTGCAGGGAGCGGGACGAGAACTCACACCACACGATCTCATGCCGGCGACGCGCATCCTGCGCACGGCCTGCGACCTCTCGCAAATGGCGCGCACGATGCACCTCAAACACAAACGATTCGTTGAGCACTTTCCGGAGACGACTGCCGTGCAGGCCGCACTCGCCGAGGCAGAGGACGCACTGCGGAGAGCCGCGCGGCTGCTGCACTCGCACGGCACCGGCCTTGTCTCGCACACCGAACGCGCGCTTGCACAGAGCATCGTCGGCATCGGAGGCGAACTTGCTCCGGTCATCGTCTCCGAGATCGGGGACCCCACGCGCTTCAAGGGCGGCAAGCAGCTGGTCGCATACGCTGGACTCGACCCGAAGGTCAAGCAGAGCGGGAAGAGTCTCGCGCGCAACACCGCGATCACGAAGCGTGGTTCTCCATATCTGCGCCGAGCGTTGTTCATCGCTGCCTCAGTCGCACAGCGCTACGATCCGGAACTGAAGGCGTACTACGAAAAGAAACGCGCCGAGGGAAAACACTACTCTCCGGCAACGATCGCCAACGCCCGGCACCTTGCGCACCGCGTCCTCGCCGTCCTCAAGCGCGGCACGCCGTATGTGAAAAGAGAGTTATCCACCGCTTCAACTTGATGTCTGATTAGAGGTCTCATATGGGAAGAAGTGAGCCGTTTGCCCCGCCCCGCCGCCCATTCAATTTTGTTTGGATTCCCCCCGCGAAAAATAAGAAAGAATGGAAAGCGGCGGGGCGAGGGTTCGAGGGCGCGCGTACTCGCGCGCCCGAGAGAATCACCACGGAATCGAATCGTGATGCGGAGTACCGCACTGGCACGCGCGCGGAGCGCGCGAGATCAGTTCAGTCGCTCGAAATGAGTTCGCGCATAGTGTAGTATTTCCCCAAAATGAAAACTGTTAATTACAATGTAGTACTAGCGGCGGAAGAATTCGCAACTAAAGCACACGCTGGACAATTTTTAAGGAATGTTTCTAAGGATCCGTTTATCTCGCATCCTCGTCGCGTCGTTGAACTTGTGGAGCAATCAGGCGGAACAGCTCAGGAAATTGCAGCGGCGTGGCTGCATGATGTCGTTGAAGATACTGATGTAACGCTTGAGCAAATCGGAAAACGATTTGGGAAAGAAATCGCCGAAATCGTGGACGGTCTCACAGATCCGCCACATTTCGCCGGACATCCAAATAAGATCCGGAAATCATGGCAGGCGGAGCGAGTGGTCAGCAAAAGTCGCAGTGTTAAACTAGTAAAAATCGCAGATCAAACCGCTAATACTTATATGATGGGCTTCGATCCGCCGGTTGATTACAGCCCTGACAAGAGTCTGGAATACATTGAGGGTGCTCGACTAATTGTGAAGAGTTGCGCAGATGTAAGCGATGTACTTGATAAGATATTTGAAGACACGTATCAAAAAGCTGTGCGTGCGGTATCTGATCGAAAAATTAACAGCCGGCAGAGTTAGTACGGTCTCTCGTTTTCCATCTCCTTCGAATACTTTCCTTCAGTCGCAAGGCCGTTCATTTTTGCACGATGTGCTAGCACCTTCTGAGCTGCAGCGACGTTTGCCGGACTTCCCGCCCACTTTTTGAGAGCAGAATCTTGAAGCGCTCTGCCGTATGAGAATGAAAGGTTCCATGGGTGCGGTCCTCGAGCGTTCATCGCATTGAGATTTTCAGTCGCCTCTATTTCACTCTGGCCTCCTGAGAGAAATGCCTGGCCCGGTAGATTTGGGGGAAGAATTTTCTTGAACAGTGCGAGTGTTGCCTCGGCGACTTCATCGGGCGTTTTCTTCTCTCCACTTTCTTTTCCTGGTACGACCATGTTGGTCTTGAGAATTGTGCCTTCGATCGCGACATCGGCGGCTGCAAGCTCCTCAAAAAGTGCCGTTAATACCTTTTCGCTCACCTCAGCGCAGCGCGCTGCCGTATGCGAGCCATCCATGAGCACTTCCGGCTCGACCATCGGTACAATGTCTGCCTCCTGGCACGCTTTGGCGTATGCCGCCAAGTCTTTGGCGTTCTGGCGGATGTTTGCGTCGGTTGGAAGGTCGGTGCCTTCAATGGTAATGACTGCGCGCCATTTGGCGAACTTCGCACCAAGTGAAGCATATTCCTTCAATCGCTCGGGCAATCCCTCAAGCCCTTTTGTCACCTTCTCATTCGGAGAACCACCTGTGGTGAGCGTAGTCGAACCATCCATGTCTTTTGTACCCTGATCTACCTTTATGCCCGGAAGCACGCCGGCTTCCTGCTGGATCTGAACAAACGTTTTCCCGTTTTTTGCGCTTTGGCGGATAGTCTCGTCGTACATAATGACACCAGAAATGTATTCCCCGAACCCGGGCGTCGTAAAAAGCATCTCTCGATACGCGCGACGATTGTCTTCGGTCGAGGGCACTGCTATTTTAGTAAATCGCTTCTCGATCGTGCCGGTGCTCTCATCGGCCGCAAGGATCCCCTTTCCCGGCGCGACCATTTGCTTCGCGATCTCAGCAAGTGACATAGGGGTTATTTTACATGAAATGTTTGGTCTTGATAAAGCGAACCGTGCGCGGATCCGTGGACATCACCACGGAGTGCGTCACTATCTCGTCTGCGGTGAAGAGCACTCCGTCGGCAAGCGGGCCCGAAACGACGCCGGTTGCGGTGAAGCTAATGTCATCTCCCTTCGCAAGGTCGCTCGACTTGAAAATGGTCGAGAAATCAGTAACGCCCGCGTCATTGAGGCGCTTGATATGTTTTTCATCCTTCGGTTTCCAGCGGCAGAGCAACTCCCCTCCCAAGCAACGCATCGCTGCGGCGGCAAGAACCGCTTCGGAGCTGCCGCCGATACCCATCAGGATATCAACACTTGAGCGCGAGAGCGCAGTGCCAAGCGCCATCGCGACATCTCCATCAGAAAAGAGCCTCACGCGCGCGCCGATGGCGCGCGCTTCTGCTATTAAGCCACTGTGACGCTCGCGGTCGAGTGTTGCGACGATGATCTCGGAAACTTCCTTGTTGAGCGCTTTCGCTACCTTCTTTATATTGTCGGCAACCGGCGCATCGAGGTCGATCACGCTTTTCGCGTCGGGCCCAACAGCGATCTTTTCCATGTATGAGTCGGCGGCGTGATACAAACTCCCCTTCGGGCCAGTCGCGATGACGGTAAGCGCGTTGGGCAAGCCATTGGCAACGGAGTCCGTGCACTCAAGCGGATCAACAGCAATGTCCACCACCGGATCCTCGCCGGTTCCTAATATTTCTCCGATATAGAGCTCATGCGATTCGTCTTTGGCGCCTTCGCCGATAACGATCTCGCCTTTGAAATCGATCGTATTGAATTGCGTGCGCATTGCATCTACCGCCGCCTTGTCGGCCGCCTTTCCGTCGCCTTTCCCGATCCATTTGGCGGCCGCGATCGCCGCGACCTCTGTCACGCGGACGAACTCGAGCGCGAGATTGTCGAATGAAGAGCCGCCATTCGATTTCATACCCGGCTAGTACAATTTGGCATAGTTTCTGCCGCTGTTACATCTGATGAAAGCACACATAAGTTGAGATCTGAAATTTCCTGACCTGCACGAGTAGAACCGCAACCAAGGCAATGCCAAATTGTCCTGCCGGGCATAAGTGACCTCAGCGTACGCTGTTGAATAAACGCGTCAAGTGGACAACTTCCCTACTTAATATTCACGATCTTATATTTCTGGGCGCCCTTAGGCGTCTCGAATGCGAATGTGTCGCCGCGCTTCTTGTCCATCAAAGCAGAGCCAAGCGGCGAGAGGTGCGAGATCTTGCGCTCCTGCATGTTGGCCTCAGCGGAGCCGACGATCTCATAGGTGTGCTCTTCCTTCTCACCCTGCTTTTGGATGGTAACGACAGAGCCTAGGGATACGGCATTTCCTTTCGGATGCTCGATGATGCGCGCATGGCTAAGCTGCTCTTCGATAACGCGGATCCTGTCTTCGGTCGCTGCCTGCAAGTTGCGTGCTTCTTCGTATTCGGCGTTCTCAGAGAGGTCGCCCAGAGAGCGTGCGTACTCGAGCTGCTCGGCGATCTCGCGCCTTCGCACGGTCTTCAAATGCTCGAGCTCCGCCGTGAGCTCATCAAATTTCTCCTTGCTCAGATAGTTGGTGTCTTCAGAAATCATATGCGCGGAAGCATTGTACCCTACCCACAAAAAAAGCAAAGGCATTAAGAAAGTCCCGCGGCGGCAATCGACCGTCGCGGGCTAGTTCGTTTCAAGGAGCTTCATCAGCTCGGGGTGCTCCCTGATGGCCGAAGCCACCGCCACATACTCATCATCTTCGAGGTCATACCCGGCTATGACCCGCTCTAAAAGCTCGACAATCTGAGGATTCAGATGGTTTTGTTTTAGAAGTGCGATCAGCACTTGTCGGGCCTCTACGCGCTCAAAGCCCGGGTCTTTAGATCCGAGCAAACCCTCGCGGGTCAGTTCGGAGTCGGGGCCACCCACCGGCTCGTGAAGGGACACGAGATTGCCGGGTAGCGAGCTATATACGACAGAGGGCGGGCGCATCGAATGGTCTTGGTACTTCGAGTAGTCGATGCCCGCGGCGATTACGGCTTTCTCCCAAGTGCCGAATAATCGCTTCCCCGCGCCATAGAGATTGTCGTGATGCGCGCGGAGAGAGCCTCGAGTGTAGTAAGATCCGGGGCGTAACTGCACGAACTTCGCTGCAAGTTCCCGAATCTCACGAAGCACCCGCTCCTTCGTCCACAGAGTTTTGGCTCTACTCCACTGCTGACGACGGATACTCTCGTAATCAAGTCCTGCGGCAAGAATCGCTTGTTTCCAGCCGCCGAACAGAACGTATGC
Source organism: Candidatus Kaiserbacteria bacterium RIFCSPHIGHO2_01_FULL_54_36 (assembly GCA_001781105.1). Classification (GTDB taxonomy): domain Bacteria; phylum Patescibacteriota; class Minisyncoccia; order Phycocordibacterales; family UBA2100; genus UBA10103. Next base: position 5,815 of record MFKV01000015.1, read on the forward strand.
GGTCCGGTAAATGCCGGTACTTCCCATGGCACCGGAATTCAGCGGCTCTTTGTTCGCGTACATTTGCTTGAGGGTCTCGATTACTGTCTCACGCGTCCACTTCTGCCCCCTTCCCAGACGCATATCTTTATACTCGAGACCCGCTGCGGCAATCGCCTCTCGCCAACCACCAAACGCTCGCAACGCTGCGCTATACACTGCAGTACTGTGGACAGCTCCACTGTTGAGAGGAAGGTCTTGGCGGTGTCGAGCCTTGATCATTTCGATCACGACCTCACGCGTCATAACTTTTCTGCGACCAGGAGTGCCATCGGCACGATCAAGAGTTTGTTCGACGAGAACGGCGATAGGCCATGTACTAAAGATGCGACGCGCAGCAGAGTACAAGTGCGGGTGATTCTGCTGAATATAGTAACCTTTCAGCCATACCCCAATTGATCTCAAACTGCGAATCGTTTTCAGCACTCGCTTCTTATTCCACCCCTCGTTCAATCGGATGGAAGCGTAGTCGAGACCGGCTGCTTTGATAGCTGCTTCCCACGAACCGAATACATGCTCTGCCCCATGTCGGAGAGAACGCAGTTCCGGTATCCTGAGTGCGGCCATATTTAGGGGCAGTTTTTGCTCCCGCCGTCGCAGGATTGCCTCGATGACCGTTTTCTTCGACCAGATGATCCTCGTGTCGAAGTCCCGATAATCGAGCCCGGCGTATGTAAGAGCTTTGTTCCACCCACGCTTGCCGAAGTACTTTGTAGCTGCCCACGTGAGTCGGTTGTCTTCTTTCTGAACCTCACTTGCTGACAGCGTGAGTTCTTCGCGATGCCGTCTCAGAATTTCTTCCTTGACCGCATCTTTCGACCAGACCTTTTGAGGGGGCTGGGCTCTCACCGCGGCATAGTCAAGACCTGCCGCAGTTATTGCTTGAGGCCAACCGCCGAAGCGCTTGCACGATGCCACGTATAAGGTGACATTGTGTCGCTGCATGTAGCTGGAATGCAGCGGCCGCTTCCGGCGGTGGAGACTCTGAATCGTCGCGATGACGACTTCAGGCGTCCACTTCATTGCCTGAGGCATGATGCCACCTGTGTTTAATGATGTATGTGCGTATTTCAACGTGCAGCCCGGTCAAACAATGCGGATAATATCACTCTCTGTCAAGCTCACACGTCCCGACTAATTTAGGTATTCGGGATGGTTTGCCACCAGCCACTCGAAGAACGGCTTCATGCCGTGGCCGGTGCCGACTGGCGTTGCCCCGGGTCCGCGCTCATAGACGACAGCAAATGCGTATCGAGGATTGTCATACGGCCAGAAGCCGACCGACCAGACATTGACCCACTGGTTACGCGCCCCTACCTGCGCGGTGCCCGTTTTGCCCGCGAGTTGTATACCGGCGATCCGGAAAAGTGCCAACGTAGAGTCACTGCGGTTTGATGTGACTGCGAGGCGCATACCTTCTCGCGCGACTTTGAGATACTGGTCCGGAATGCCTACCGATACCTTGTGCTCGGGCGTAGTAGTCGAAAGCCGCGGCGTCATGAGCGTCCCACCATTGGCGATCGCAGCGGTAAAGCGTAGTGCCTGCAGCGGCGTCATCTGGAAACCATACTGCCCGATCGCCGTGTTGTAGGTGTCTCCAATGCGCCATGGATCATCGGGGCCGAATACTTGCGCTTTCCACGTTGGCGTCGGGATAACGCCTTCTGCCTCACCGTTAAAAATAAAGCCAGTGGTTGAGCCCAGACCGAACATTTTGGAGTACGCATCTATCTTGGTGATGCCAAGACCCTGCTGCCCCCCATACCCACCGCCCACCGTGTAGAAATACTCGTCGGATGAAACCGCGATCGCTTCTCGCATATCGACAAGGCCGTGCGCAGTCCAATCGCGAAAAATAGAGGGCTTCGAAGGATCATAGGGATTTGGGATGGTAATAGCGCCCTTCGAGAGGATCTTCTTCTCGGGCGAAATGATGCCTTCGTTGAGTGCGGCTGCCGCGAACATCGGCTTCACGATAGAGCCGGGTGTATAGAGGCCGCTCACCGCGCGGTTGAGAAGTGGTGTATTGGGATTCGAGAGCGCAGCGCGTACGACGGCAGAGTCACCTTCAGTGAACGCATTGTTGTCGTATTCAGGAAAGCTCGTCAAAGCGAGGAGCTCACCGGTGTGCACATCCATGATAGCTGCGGCACCCCCTACGTAGCCTAAGCTCTTCGCGTGAGCGCTCAGAATAGAGTACAGGTGGCTCTGTACGTCGGCATCAATAGTGAGCCTCAGATCTTGGCCCCTTTGGGCTGGAGCAATGATGTTCTCCCGCTCGACATCTCCCCGCGCATTTGTTTCGACCATTCTATTTCCGTTCTCCCCGCGCAATTTCTCGTCAAAGGCAAGCTCGCTTCCCGAGACACCGATGAATTCCTCGCGCCACCAATTTCCCTCCCTGTCAGATTTCGGGTACTGAATGTATCCGAGGACGTGGGAGAGCCCCGGCAAACGTGTGTAGGTGCGAAGCGGAAATTGCGGCAGATCCTGAGGTGAGGTCGAGGTTGCTGCTTCAGGTAATGCCTGATTCCAAGCAAGCTCATAGCCTTCACGATCCAATATCAGTCCGCGCTCGGCAAAGAGGAGCGAGCGCTGCAGAGTGTTGTTGCGCGAGATCTCCGCATACGTGTCACCGTTGCGCACTTCAAGGCTAAACGCGCGGACGCCAAAGGCCGCGACGAGTAGGCAAAAAAGGATACCGAATGCGATGATCGCACGCTGCGAAAGCGGCGCGACTACTCGGCCTTCGAATTGGCTTGTCTCATGGCCTGGTAAGTTTGATGAATCGAGAAATATTTCATCGGGCGCGATCTCGTGTACCTGTCGCTTTCGAGAAAAGAGTCCCATATCTTTACTATACTCTATCAACTTGCTGTTCTAGCACCTGTTAAAAAAGCTTCAGATGCGAGGCGCGGAGAGGCGGGCGAGGAGGCGTATGACTAATACGACGACGAGCCCGCGAGGCTCCGCAACGAAGCAGCTGGGCTTTTTAATCAGGTGCTCAGAAATTGCGATCGCAGCGGCGCGCACAACCACACCAGTGCAATGCTACCGACAAGAAAATAGGGTACGGAAAATCCCGCGCCAGGAAGCCACAAAAGGTCCATCAGGAGCGCGATCAGTAGTACTTCCCAAGCAGGATAGCAAATGCATAAGAATACGATGCACGCAGCCGGCACAAACCATGGCGCAAAGAAGGCACTGATGATGCCGATCATCGCCACGGCAAGGCGTATACTAGTTTCTGATTGGTACAATATAGACATATTGCAGTGAATTGAGATTGACGGGAAGCCGTATGTAGACAGTTTGCACGGCGCTCCCCGTACTTGATGCCACCTTGCCAACGATCCCTATTGGGCGTTGTCCGAGCTGTGAAGCTACTACAGTATCCCCAGGGGAGATCGGGATACCGCGCGGGACTTCTGCGCGTGCATTGCCTGCCCCACTTCCTGTCGCAAGAATAGAGGATCCCGCCACTTCCGCTTCTATGGATGCGCCCGGCGCAAAAACTTCCGAGACAAGCGCCGTGTGTGCGCCGACGTCACTGATCGAGCCTACGACAAATCCCCCGCTTGTTTGCACAAGACTGCCACGCGCTATTGCCTCAGCGCTTCCCGCCCCGATAAGAAATGTCCCATATGGTGAGGAGCGAACAGAAGAAACTACGGGCGCGGTAACCCCAGCCCCCTGCCCTGGTGTACTTTGCACGAGATTAAGGAGTGCCCGAAGCTGTGCATTCTCCGCTTTAAGCGCATCGTAGCCCGCCGCGCGCTCTTCGAATTGCGAGAGCTCTTCCGTGAGCGAGCGGTTTTGCGCCTCGAGCGCCGCGCGCGAAGAAAATATCCCTGCTCCTTTGATCGAGCTTCCCACCCGCGATGTCCATTGCGAGGCAATGGAGGCGACGCCGCGCAGCTGATGTCGTATTGAGCCGCCCGAGGCAAGGTCGATGACGAATACCAATACGACGAGCGCAGTCGTCGCTAGAAGGCGGCGGCGCCCTGTGCTTGCGCCGGTTGCTGGGCGGTATGTAAACGTGCGCTTCATACGAAGGGGCTATTCTGTGGGGACCAGTTCATCGTCAGATTTGAGAAGGGCGTCGCGGTATGCGTCGAGATCGTTCAAGACTATCGCGGTGCCACGCACCACGGCAGTGAGCGGATCGGGAGCGACGATAACCGCGACGCCAAGCGCGCCTGTGAGAAATTCCGGAATGCCCCGGATCAGGGCGCCGCCGCCAGCCAAGTAGATGCCACGCTGCATTACATCGGAGACGATCTCGGGCTGTGTTGTCTCCAATACCTCTTTAACGGATTCAACGAGTTCCTCGATCGAGTGGCCGATCGCATTGCGAATATCCTGATCCGTCACGCGCAGCTCGCGTGGCAGCCCCGTCACGAGATCGCGCCCGCGTACGATGACCTCGAGCGGAAGCCGCCCCGGAGTGACGGTGGCGATCGCGATCTTCGTCTCTTCTGCGGTTTTCTCCCCGATGAGCATCTTGAACTCGTTGCGCACGTGACTCACGATGTCGGTATTGAATTTGTCGCCGGCGATTCGCACATTGCGCGCGTTCACGAGCCCGCCAAGCGAAATGATGCCGATGTCGGTCGTCCCTCCCCCGATATCAACGACCATGTTGCCCCGCGGCTCATGCACCGGAAGCTCGATCCCGATCGCGGCTGCCATCGGTTCTTCAATAATGTGCACCTCGCGCGCTCCGGCGGAGCGTGCTGCATCTCGCACCGCCCGCATCTCCACGGAAGTGATCCCCGACGGCACGCCAACGACGACGCGCGGCCCGAGCAGTTTGGTATGCCCTGCCTGCGCTTTGCCGATCAAGTACGCGAGCATCTCAGAAGTGACCTCGAAATCTGAGATGACTCCGTCAACGACAGGCTGCACCGCCAATATATGCGCTGGGGTGCGGCCCAACATTTGCTTTGCTTCGGTGCCCACGGCTACCACCTGTCCTGTCTTTTGATTCACCGCCACTATGGAGGGCTCGTTGATGACGATACCGCGGCCTTTGACATACACGAGCGTGTTGGCGGTCCCCAGATCAATTCCGATGTCATTGGAGAACAGCCCAAGAATGCGGTCCTTATATGTGCGCAGCGTCTCCATGAACCCCATACCTGTACACTAATTTCGCAACCGCTCTACTATGTCGCTATCCGGCACCATCGCAGTCTCACCATTGGTGCGGCTTGAAACTTCGAACCCGCCTTCAGAGATGGTCTTTTCCGATATGACAACGCGCACGGGAATGCCGATAAGGTCGGCGTCGGCAAATTTCTCCCCGGCGCGTAGATCGCGGTCGTCGTAGAGGACTTCAATTCCGTTTTCGCAAAGGAGCTCGTACAGCCGGTCGGCTTCTGCCCCGACGTCCGTGTTGCTCCCCGAGATCGCGATCAGGTGCGCGGAAAACGGCGCTACCACCTTTGGCCATACGATCCCCTTTTCATCCGAGAGCACCTCCACGATCGTACCCATGAGGCGTGTCGTGCCGATGCCATAGCAGCCGACGATCGGAGACTTTGCTTCGCCGTTTTTGTCTTTGTACGTGAAATCAAACGCTTTGGGATACTTCACTCCGAGATCAAACACGTTGCCTACCTCCGCCGCGCGGGCCTTGGCAAGCTTGCCCTTGCCGCATTTGGGGCACATATCGCCTTCAGCAGCTTTCGATACCCCCACGTTGGCACAATGCGCACATTCAGAGCAGTAGATGATATCGTCCTCGCCAGCATCAGTGAGCACCATGAATTCATATGATAATTTCTCGCTGAAGGCCCCCCCTGATGCTTCTGTGACTTTGGCCGTGAGTCCGCAGCGCGCAAAGACTTTGAAATACGCCTTCTTAGCGATCTCGTAGAAGCGGTCGAAATCTTCCTGTGTCTCGTGAAAGCTGTACATGTCTTTCATGCCAAATTCCCGCCCGCGCATGATGCCGCTTTTTGCGCGCAGCTCATCGCGATACTTTTGCCCGATCTGGTAGATCGCGACGGGGAGATCTTTGTACGACGAAGCATACTCTTGCGCAATAGGGGTCACTATTTCTTCTTCGCTTTGCCCGAGCGCGTATTCCTTCTCAGTGCGACTCTGGATTTTGAACAGCACATCTACCCCATCCCACCCACCGGTCTTCTTCCAATTCTCGCTCGGATGCAGCGTTGCAAGCGCGGTTTCCTGCCCACCGATCGCATTCATTTCTTCGCGGATAACATTCTCTATCTTTTTGAGGACTCGAAGCCCGAGCGGCAAGTATGAATATACGCCTGCCATTTCCTTATGGATATACCCCGCACGAATGAGGAGCTGCGCGTTCTTTGCGACTTCGTCTTTGGGCGCCTCGCGCCGAGTTTTCGTGAAGAGCTTGGATTGGCGCATGGTGTGAGCATTGTACGCGCTCCCGCGCAAATGCAAAACTTGACACCCCACGCAGTCGTTCTACACTGCTCAATTCGTCAACAGTTGAAAAGCGAGGCGAAAGCGGTCGTCGACTCTGTCGGTGGCCGCTATCACTTTTATGCAACCAACCGAGCGATGTCGTTGTAGGTGACGACAAACATGAGAAGCACGATGAGTCCGACACCGAGCGCGTTGAGAAGTTGTATTGCCAAGCGCGGTGCATCGCGACGCATTATTGCTTCGATAGCGAGTATGAGGAGGCGGCCACCGTCGAGCGCCGGGATCGGGATGAGGTTGATGATGGCGAGGTTGACCGATATGAGCGCCGCGAGGAGCAGGACCGACCCCAGCCCAGTTCGCGAAGCATCGCCCACGTAGCTCACGATCCCGACTGGCCCGACGACCTCTTCGAGGTTCGGGGCTCCGCGCACAGCGCCTCCGGCAAGCGTCCAGAGATCTCTGCCTACCGTTTTGAATGCGTGTATCGTTTGTTTGAAGCCTTGCTGAAATGATTCGCCCCAGGGCAGTGAGCGATTTACTGCAAGCACAAGCGCGATGCCGAGCGCCGGACGCCCGGCGGCGTTGGGAATGACGGCGTTGGCGGGCGTAAGCATCGCCGTCGACGTGCTACCTGCGTGCAAGAATGTAATCTGTATTGGCTTCCCTCCCCGCTCTTTTACAAAATCCACGATCGACGTCGGTGTAAGTACTATGAGTTTCTCACCTCTCCCGTCCTCAATAGCAACGATCTCGTCGCCAGGCTTGAGGCCAGCGGCGTCTGCCGGCGAGCCGGGAACAACGCTAGAGACGATAAGCTGCGCTTTCTCCCCCGGCTCAGGCGCTTGTACCGGCTGCGGCACGCCCAGGTGCAGCGCACTTGCAAAAAGTATCCACGCCACGACTGCATTCGCCGCGACACCCGCAACAAGAATGATCGCCTGCTTCCATCGCGGCGAATCTACCAAGCTACCGCGACCGTGCTCCATTTTTCCTTCATCACCATACAGGCGCACGAATCCGCCAAACGGGATCCAATTGAGTGTGTATTCGGTATCCCCTATTTTTCCGAAGATAAACGCGCGCGGAGGATATCCGACACCGAATTCTTCCACCCGCACGCCAAATATTTTCGCGGCAATAAAATGTCCCAACTCATGCGCGACGATGAGAAGAACAAGGATCGCTATCACCAATAAGGCCGTTAGCATGACGTTTACGAACTCATTTCCCTCTCTTTACTTTCGAACGCCGCTTCCATGTCCTCATTCGCTTTATCCACTTTTTTCTGCAACTCTTCCTTGAGCGCGAATTTGTCGTCTTCGGTGAGGGTGCCGTCTTTTTCTCGCTGCTGGATCTCTTTCCATACTTCGTCGCGCGCGACGCGTAGCGTC
>MFKV01000015.1:13671-41788 GCA_001781105.1 Candidatus Kaiserbacteria bacterium RIFCSPHIGHO2_01_FULL_54_36
GCTTCTTCGAGTTTTCCTTTCGCGAGCTTCACAAGCTGCTCTCTTCGCTCCCCGGAAAGCTCGGGGAAGGTCACGCGGATATTTGCGCCATCGGATGAGGTGCCGACGCCGAGATTGGCACCCGAGATTGCCTTTTCAATATCTTTGAGAAGCCCTGCATCATAGGCGCTCACGCGCAACGTGCGCGCGTCTTCTACGCCCACACTTGCCACTTGCTTGAGCGGCATCATGGAGCCATATGCAGAGACTGATATACCGTCTAGGATCGCCGGAGCCGCTCGGCCGGTGCGAAGAGTGCGATACTCGCGCGCGAGCCATTCCCTCGCGTCTGCAACCTTCCCATCAAATGTTTTGAAATCGTAGTTTGCCATTGGTTGATTATATCAGAAGCGCAACTTGCTCGAGAAGCGGCTTTACCAGCGCGCCCTTGTCGCCAATATATTTTCGCGCCCGATATACCGATTCGAGGCCCTCACGGCGAGTAGCATGAAGTCCGTCCGTGCGTTTTTCACATTGCCGCTCAAGGCTCGAGAGAAACGAAATGATGGCCCCAAGATCGCGCCTGTCGTCTGCATCCTTTTCCAAAAGCGCCTTTAGCATGTCGAGGCGCTTCTGGGGCTGCGCTGCAAGGAACTTCTTGGCATCGACAAGCGTCTCACCGGCAACTACATCAAGTAAGAGCGTCTGCGCGCGGGAGCGCAGCGTTTGCAACAATGTCTCTGGCGCTGGCACAACAAAAATGAACATCGCGTCTGCCGGTGGCTCTTCGATCGTCTTCAAGAGCGCATTTTGTGCCTCGTGTGTCATGCTCGGCGTTGCTATTACAAAGATCCGCCTTGCGCCTTGCCGTACTGCACGAGTACCCGCCCTGTCGCGCAGCTCGATAGCATCCTCGATCCCGAACCGCTGATACGTGCGTATATAGAGGTCCGGATTGCCGTGGATGGGTATGCCTTGCGCTTCGAGCACCGCTAAGAGACTACCCATCGATGCGGGGGTGCCGGCAATGAGATGAGTATTCCCCACAAGTGCTTGTGCCATACTCCCAGTATACCAAGCGAGGTGTATACTCCTCGGCATGAATACCGGTGACCACGACATCCTCGATAGCCTGCGCTCGCTCTCAAGCAGCATTGATCCACGAGAGCGCATCCGAAAGACCTCCTTCGCGATCACGCGGGCTGTAGGATCTCCGACTTCGATCGTCATCCATACGCTTTTGTTCGGTGCGTGCTTCTACGCCGCTTATAGCGGGCACATCAAATGGGAGCTTATGCTTCTCACTCTTACAACGATCGTTTCGCTCGAAGCGATCTATCTTTCGCTTTTCATACAGATGACGCTCAACTTCACCACGGAAGACATCGAGGAAGTGAGCGAAGACATCGAAGAGATGCAGGAAAACTTGGGCGAAATTCAGGAGGACGTCGGCGAGCTTCAGGAGGATGTCGAGGAGATCAGTGAAGAGGATTCGGCGGAGGAGCAGGAAGAAGAGAAGCAAAAAGACGAGCAGCGAAAGACGCTTACCGATATCCAGTCCGACCTGCGTAAGCTCATGTCGGACATCGAGAAACTGCAAAGTAACGTGCCTCCCTCGTCCACCAAGCCGCTGCTTTAAAACATTGCCATTTGCATCAGTGCATTTGAGCTCAACATCCCTATACTTCACGCTGGCGTGAAGTATAGGGATGACCTATCGACGGCGAGATATAAGCCATGCTGCTAGTTCCTCGAGAGCTGCGCGGTTGTATACACAGATGCGCACGCGCCCTCTTTTATGAGTTGTCACGAGTCCGGAGCGCTCTAGTATGAGTATCTGTTTATGAAGCCGTGGCAACTTCATATGAAAAGGCTGTCCGAGCTTGGAGAGTGACATCGCCCCCTCACGTTGCAGTCGCCGCAGCAGCTCCCTGCGTGCAGCAAGGCCCAACGCATCGAGCATTAGCCCGATATTTTTCTCAGTGTCCCCTCGCGTATAAGTATGTTTTCGTAACTCCGATTCAGCATACTGGACAGCTACTGCCTGTTGCCGGCGTTGAGTTCTTTCTCGGATTCTTTGCAACCGCCTCTTATTCCAATACTTCACGATGAGGTGAAGTATAGGGATGGTAGATTGCCTGGCAATGTGGACGTGTGGACAATTTTTCAATAAAACAAAATCGCCCGGCAGAATCACCGCCTTTCGCGGGGCAATCCTGTCGGGCGCGAACACTATCTCTTTGGTCCGTCCCTCGTGATGACTTTGAGCTGCCGCCTTCGGTTCTCCGGCGTCGGCCCTTCGATAAGGACCTTTAGCAGATCCTTATACGACTCACTGATCTTGAGCTTTACTCGGGGCTCATCCGCTTCTTCCATTGAAGACGGTATGGGCCGTCGCTCCGAAATCGGCGCGGCAGTACAGTTGTCGCGATAGATCATGCTACCGATCGCGCACTTGATAGACGCTTGACTCGGACAACATATCCACGCGAGTACGTGTTGACCAAAGAGACTTTCGACGACAGGCCCCCAGCGCGTGTAGCGACGTGCTGTCTCAATCGCATCGAAGTTGATAGCGTCGACGAGATCTGGAATCGTCATCCAGTCATCCTTCAACAACAGTACCGACTGCATCTTCGCTGGCAAAGTCCAATGCACGACATCACCTCCATGGTGCGTTAATCGGCCAGCATTATGAATCCGGATGCAAAATTGTCAACGCTTTGAAATGATCGCCTTCTTGTAGGCGTCGAGGTGCTTGAGGGCCTCTCCTGTGCCTTTGGCAACGCAAAACGGCGCGTCTTTGGCGACACGCGCTTTCACTCCCGTGCGCCGGAAGACAAGCTCCGCGAGATTCCGCAAGAGAGAGGAGCCACCCGTCATGATGATACCGTTGTCGATGATGTCTGCCGCCAATTCTGGAGGAGTTTCTTGAAGCACGTCTTTCATTGCATTTATCATCGTTCGGAGTTCTTTGCCCATCGCACGCACAACCTCGTTGGTGCCGATCTCGATAGAGCGCGGGAGCCCAGTGAGATAATCGCGGCCTTTTACGAGCATGACGAGCTCTTGCTCCACTGGTACGGCTGAGCCGATCTGGATCTTCACTTCCTCAGCCATCTTGTCGCCAATGCCGAGATTGGAGGTCTTCTTGATGTAATCGGCGATCGCATGGTCTATGGCATTGCCCGCGCACTTCACCGAAGTCGAGGCGACAATGCCGCCGAGTGCGATCACAGCAACGTCGGTCGTCCCTCCACCGATGTCCACGATCATATGTCCGCGCGCTTCGTGGATAGGGATACCTGCGCCGATCGCTGCAAGGATCGGTTCTTTCACTACGTATGCTTCGCGCGCTCCAGCTTTTGTTGCGGCTTCCACCACCGCACGTCGCTCGGTTGAAGTAACGCCTGCAGGGACGCTGATCATTACTTCAGGCTTAAAAAGGTTCCAGCTCCCAAGCGCTTTTTTGATGTAGTAGCGAAGCATTGCCTCGGTCACCCGGTAATCGGCGATGACGCCGTCTTTCATGGGCCGATACGCGACGATCTCGCCCGGCGTGCGGCCCACCATTTCTTTCGCTTCATTGCCCACTGCCAGTATCTTATTTTCGCGCACCGAAACAGCTACTACCGATGGTTCATTGAGAACAATTCCCTTCCCAGGAACGAAAACGAGTACGGTGGTTGTACCCAGATCAATGCCAAGCTTTGGATACAAAGAGAATGCCATTGGTGCGCATTGTATGCGCTCCAAATCAAAAGGCAAAGTTGGCCTATTCCGGATGCTTTTTGGGATTAACCTCCCACCAAAATTTCTTCGAAAAATTGCCAGCGTCGTCACAAACTTTCTTTAAGTAGTAGAGATCTTTGGTTGGTATTTTCTCGAGCGTTCTTCCCATGCGCCCCATGGTAATAGGCGCAAGGCCGTCGCGAACTCTGGTCTTATTGAGCTCCTGACAAAAGTATTTCATAAGCTCTCCGCGTTCGGTCTGCCGAGCGATGATAGCGGCTCGCTTGATATGCGTACTGATGTGCTTCATGCGGATATTGTATACATTGTCTCTCACACATGCTATAAAAGCTCTCGGCTCCGATCTCTGACGTTGATGCTGCGCTTGAAAGAGCGTCGCTCCGTCAGAGGGAGGGGAGACGTGGAAATGTGCCGCCCCCCACGCCGCCCTAGACAAGCGGAGGAGTCGTTCTGGGACCGGGTTCAACGGCTTCCAGGAATCTCGACTTCTGCTCCCCTTCACTTTAGCGTCCCGCCGTTGGCGGGACGCTTTCTTTTTGCCTCAACAACCTCTATAGTTTTGTGATGCGAACAATTCTGCCGCAAGAAGAGAACCCCGCGTTGCGGAAGATCGCCGCAGATATTCCTCTTGCCGATATCCGCAATGCGCACATCCAGGAGCTCATCGCTGACATGAAGGCGCTGCTTGGGAAGGAAGAATACGGTGTCGCGCTTGCCGCCTCCCAGCTCGGCGAGCCGATAAAGCTTTTCATCGTCTCGGGCCGCGCCCTCGCGCGTGACAGTCGCAACGCGCCGGACGAGGATGAGAAAAATCCAGAGCCATCCACGCCGCCTCCGCCTGACCAGGTCTACATCAATCCGGTGATGACGAAGGTCTCAAGAGCGAAAAAAGAAAAGCACGAGGGCTGCCTCTCGATCCGTGGCAAGTGGGGCGTCGTTGCACGCGCTGAGAAAGCGAGCGTGCAGGCATATAATGAGCGGGGAGAAAAATTCATGCGCGGCGCCTCCGGTTTTTTGGCGCATGTGTTCCAGCACGAAATGGACCACCTCGAAGGCATCCTGTATATCGACAAAGCAGAACGTTTGTATGATGACCCCAAAGTGCATTCGCTTAAAGGCGAATGACTACGGGGCAGGTAAACCAGAAAACCTCATCATGACAAACAATATTCGTTTTGCCTTTTTTGGGACGCCCCATCTTGCGACGGTATTTTTGGATGAGCTCGAGTCGGCGGGATTAGTCCCTTCGCTTGTCGTGACGACCCCCGATAAGCCGCACGGGCGCGGGCTGGAAGTTGTTGCTCCTCCAGTAAAGGGATGGGCGGCGGCGCGCAATATTCCAGTCTTGCAGCCCGAAGAATTCAATACTCAAGTCCTCAAGGATATGAGTATAGAAATTTGGGATGTGTTTGTCGTCATCTACTATGGAAAAGTGCTGCCAAAGCCCATGCTCGATATCCCGAAGCGCGGTGTATTAAATGTTCACTTCTCGCTTTTGCCACGCTGGCGCGGCCAATCACCCGTGCGCTCCGCGATCTGGAACGATGACAAGGAAGCCGGAACTTCGATCATCTTGCTCGATGAAAAAATAGACCACGGGCCCGTTATCGCGCAAAAAAAGATCCCGCTCCCCGAGTGGCCGCCGAAAGCGAGCGCCCTGGAGGAGCTCTCTACCCGAGAAAGCGCGAAGCTGCTTGTTGAAATACTGCCAAGCTGGCTTCGAGGCGAGATCGCTACCCATGAGCAAAATCACGATATCGCGACATGGTGTCCTGCATACACGAAGGAGGATGGGTTGCTCGATCTAAACGATGACGCATACAAGAATCTCTTGAAGATCCGGGCCTTCGACACGACCGTCGGCACGCATGCATTTTTCGAGCGAAGTGGTAAACGTTTGCGAGTCCAAATTCTCGAGGCGCACATTGAGAGCACCAGGCTCATTATCGACAAAGTCAAACCTGAAGGGAAAAAAGAAATGGGCTACGAAGAATTTCTTCGCTCGGGCGCTACTCCCTCTAAGGTACTTCGAAAGGACCACTGAGTTTTTAGCCCAACCGCATCCAGCTCTTTAGCGCCGCACCGGTCTTGCGATACATCCGGATGTGGAGTTTTTTCTCACGGCGCAGCTGCCGCTCGATCTCCTCTTTGACGTCATCAATTGCGACGTTCAGTGTCGGACCGTTGTTGCGCGCGTAGATACGGGTAGTGCCGGGGATAATGACATGTATTTCCGCAAAAAAGATATTCGCGCCATGGCGCGGCCGGCCTGCATCGCGCCCCAATTCTACTTCGAGCCGCGTTCGATGCGCTTCCTCGCCGAGCATTTTCTCAAGCGAGCCGAGCTTGTCGTCAAGGTAGGAGGAAATTTCAGGCGCGAGCTGGTAATCAGCTGTTTTGATGCGTATATCCATGCCCCCTATTCTACCATTACCGCGATTCTGACTACCCGTGGATTCAACACTGCTTCGCATAACAACATTTTCGCGAGATGAATTTGCCATGAAGTAGAAAATGAGGTGTAGTAAGAGCTGCCGAGGCGCCGCGTCTTCATGAGCAAGAGGGAGCCCAGGTCAGCTCTCCTTGATTAATCAATGACATTAGAAAATTAGAAGCTATATGAAGACATCTATTTGGTCGCGCGCATGGCTCGTGCCGGTGGTACTCGCGATGCTCGCGCTTCTGTGGTGGGGCACGGCCTCTGCTGCAACCATGCTCACCACACAGCTAGACTTCGGTGCACGCGGTAGCAACGTCACGTCGCTGCAGCAGTTCCTTGCAGCCGATGTATCGGTATATCCTGAAGGATTGGTAACGGGCTACTATGGCCCACGCACCCGCGCAGCGGTCCAGCGATTCCAGTGCCAGCAAGGCATTGTTTGTTCGGGCAGCGCAGGAACGACCGGCTATGGCCGCGTCGGCCCTCGTACGCTCGCAGCCATCAACGCAGCAATAGCTGGTGGTGGCAACACGTCGGGAGATGTGTCCGCGCCGATCATGAACGGTATCGTGCTCTTAACCAGCACAACGACCGCGACGATCTCGTGGGCAACGAGCGAACCCGCTCGAGGCACGTTCTACTGGAGTGCCACTCCACTTCTCCTCTTCGAGTCAAGCGGCGGGACGGCAGTGAGCATTGGTGGACAGTCGTTGGGTGAATCCAACTTGACCATGACTCACTCCATCTCCGCCACGGGCCTCCAAGGAAGCACGTGGTACTACTACGTACTTAGCTCAGTCGACGCTTCCGGCAACGCGCAATACACGTGGCCAGCGACCTTCCGCACAGCTCCGTAACGACAGACATGGAAAGCTGCTCCGGGCCTCTAGTCGCTAGGACTCGGGGCAGGCTTTTCGACCAGGCTTCTACCAGATTGAATCAGACTGAATGCTTGCAATTCTGTCAAATGTGTGTAAACTCTCCGAGCTTGTAATAAAAGGATTAATCACCTCGTCACTACTTTCATGATGCCGCTTCCCCTCATTTCACAAAGAATGTTCATCCTCGCAGGGATCTCGCTCGCGGCACTCGCCGTTGCGGGCATCTTTCTCTATCAAGCGTTTGCCTCCCCCCTCAGTTACTCAGGGCGCCAAGGCTGGAGTTCTTCGGATCCCGGTAAGACATACCTCTCTGCAGCAGAAGCTGCCGCAGCAACATCCGAAGAGGAGCCCCCGATGCTTGAAGTACACATCGCCAACAACGGCCTCGTATTGCTTCGCGGAGCCCACGTGATCTCCCGCTCGGGCAGCCTCATCCGCGTCAAAATGGCATGGGGCTCATCGGATTTCGTTTGGGCTATCCAGACTGGACCTGGTACCAAGTTTTTCACCGCCGAGGGTGAAAAAGGAGCGCTTATGGATATCAGCATCGGCGACAGTATCACCGCGACCGGCAAGATCGTTCGCAGCGGCAATGAACCGATGATCGACGCGGAATTTGTGCGTGAGTAATACTACTCCATGCTCGTTCGCGCGACTTTATAGATGACACCTGCTCTGTCGTCGGAGATGTAGAGTGCTCCGCCGGGCTCGACAAGCAATCCTACGGGGCGACCGAGTACCTCTCCCCCATCCATGAATCCGGTCATGAAGTCGGTAGCGATGCCGTGTTCATCGATGCGCACAATCTTGTAGCCTGTCGGCACCGAGCGATTCCAGGAGCCGTGGTAGGCAACAAGAATATCGTGCCAGTACTCTTCGGGCCACCCCTCCTCGGGAATGAAGGCGATGCCGAGTGGAGCGGAGTGCGCGGGAATATCTATTTGGGAAGGTTGCTCAAACGGTTCCATGCAAGGATTGCGAATGTACGTATTCTTATCGAAATCAGCATCGTGAATATTTTTTCCATAACAGATCGGCCAGCCGTAATTGCCTCCCTCTCGAATGATATTGACCTCGTCGGGCGGTACATCGTCTCCCAGTAGATCGCGCCCCATATCGGTACCCCATATTTCTCCTGTTACGGGATGGATCGCCATGAATACAGTGTTGCGCAGGCCCGTAGCGTATGGCTTCACAGATCCAGTCGTAAGATCTATCGAAAGAATGGACGCGCGGCGCAGATCGCGCTCAATGCATACGTTGCAGGAAGATCCGACCGCAACAAGCAGCTGCCGCCCGTCAGGATGGGCGAGGAGAGAGCGAGTCGAGTGGCCGCCACTCTGTGGGAGCGTGAGAAGGGTTTTTTTGTACGTGGCAGTATACGTATCTGAGTCATATCCGTATGCATTGACAGCATCTGTTTCTGCAACGAAGAGTTGGCAGCTATCTTGATCCGCACTCTCATTTCCGGTTTGCGGGCAAACATATGCGATACCATGTGGGGCATTCTGCCCCTCGAGAATAGTGACCGTGCGGTCCGCTTTGCCGTTCCCATCAAGATCCGGCAGAGCCACAACCCTCCCCTCACTGGTGAGTGTGACGACAAGGGCTCCTTTTGGATCACGCGTTATCACACGCGCTCCAGGGACGCCTCGCGCAAAAATGCTTGCTGCAAAGCCTTCTCCCAGCGCAAACGGTAGCGCATCGCTGAGGACAGGGCTCCCCCGCACAAGAGGTGCAACACCGGAAATAAAGCCGCGCACATACCAAAGCCCGCCAAAAGCGCCGGCAATGATAAAAATGGTCAAAAGCAAAAGAATAGCGCGCCCCTGTCTCATTGTGCGTACAGTATACTGCCTCACACTATTACGAGCGGCCTTATCGCCTCGCGTACATCCATTTGCCGAATTCGATCGCTGCAATATTTGCGACACCCACTACCACGACCGCTGCGAGCCACAGAGGCGGTAGGGCAATCGTGCCAAAGAGCGATTGCAACAACGGCATGTAGACTGCTGCCGCCATGAGCGTAAGGCCTACGCCGACGCCGAAAACCAAGTAAGGATTCGAAAAGACGGGATACGAAAAGATGCTTTTTTCAAGACTGCGCAGCGAAAACGCTAGAAAGAGCGAGTACGTACCGAAGCATGCGAATATAAAGGTCCGCACGAGCCCGTCCTCAAACTGAAGGTGAAGCAAGAGGAAATACAAAGCGAAGAGGAGCACACTCGTCATGAGGCCTACGCCGAGGATAAGGAACCGCATTAAGGGATCAAACAAACCCGCCCGAGCGCTGTGCGCCCTTCCCGCGAGCCCCTCGCCTTCTTTCTCGAATGCGAATGCTATTGCGGGAAAACTGTCGGAAAAGAAATTGACCCAAAGGATCTGGAGCGCATTCAGCGGAAGGGGTACGCCGGTGATAAGGGCCCCGCCTATCAAAAGCAGCTCATCCAGCACCGTCGAGAGCAAATACACGATCACTTTGCGCACGTTGCCGATGATGCGGCGGCCTTCGTCGACCGCCGCGGCGATGGTCTCAAAATTGTCGTCCAGGAGAACGAGGTCAGCAACGCTTCGCGAGACCTCCGTGCCGGATCCCATGGCAATTCCGATATCTGCTTGCTTGATACTCGGCGCATCGTTGACGCCATCCCCCGTCATCGCAACGACCTCACCGGTGTGCTGTAGCATCTCAACGATCCTCATCTTGTCGAGGGGCGTCACGCGCGCGATCACGCGGATCGTCTGGAGGCGTGCAATGAGCTCTTCATCGCTCATCGTCGAGAGTGCACTCGCCTCGATCACAGATCCCGGCTTGACGGGGAGCCCGACTTCACGTGCGATCGTCTCCGCGGTACCCCTGTGATCGCCGGTCATGATGATCGTCTTGATGCCCGCGCGCTCGACGCGCGCGATCGCACCTTTCACTCCAGGCCGGACCGGATCGCGAAATGCTAAGAGGCCGTTGAACGAAAGGTGATCGGGCACGAGATCGCGCGCGAGCGAAAAGTCTGCTGTAGGATTGATTTCCCTGCTCGCGATCCCAAGGACGCGTTTGCCCTCGTAAGCGAGGGCTTCTATTTTCTCTTGGATGAGATCGCGCTGCGATCCGCTGCTTGCTGACTGAGCAACGAGGATATCCGGCGCTCCAAAAAAAAGAAGCTTGTGTTTTTCTCCCTCCCGAACGAGTGATACTGAGAACTTCGTATTTGAATTAAACGGGAGTGACTGGTCCACCATATCCTTACGCGATTGGTCGCTGAGCTGGATGCCGCGCAGTGCCGCGGAGCGCACGAGAGTGGTTTCCATAATGGGCCCGCTCATGTGCCATTGGTCCGGCGTATCTGCGGGATTTTCTATGACCACGTTGGCGTTAACGAGTGCCTGCTTGATGAGCTCGTTCTCTTCGATATTGCCTATCGGTATTGCATTTGAAAGCTCCATTTTCGCCATCGTCAACGTCCCGGTCTTGTCTGTTAGGATCACCGTTGCGCTTCCGAGCGCTTCTGCTGCAATGAGCTTCCGGACAACCCCATTTCGCTTTGCCATGCGCTGTACACCTACAGCGAGAATGACGGTGAGAGCGACTGGCAGGCCCTCCGGTATCGCCGATACTGCTATCGCGACCGATGTCAGGAACATTTCTAGATACGAGTGTCCCGAGGAAACGCCGATAAAAAATATGACAACGGTGAGGAAACCAAGCACCCCGCTCGCGCGGAGGCTAAATTTTCGTATCGCGACTTGGAGCGGTGTGGTCTCAGCGTCGGCGCCAGCAACGAGCGCCGCGATCTTCCCGAATTCTGTAGCGTTATCGGTGCGGCAGACTATGGCCGTCGCGGTGCCCTGGGTCACGAGCGTCCCCGCAAATAGGATCGAGTGTTGATCGCCGAGTCCGGCATCGCGTAGAGATGGGTCAGCAGATTTCTCCGCGGCTATCGACTCCCCCGTCAGTATCGCCTCATCGACCTCAAGATCATTCTCAAACGCGATCCGCGCGTCGGCGGGTACGCGATCGCCTTGCATGATCCGTATGAGATCGCCAGGCACGAGATACTCGGCGTCAATATCGGCTTCGACTCCCTCCCGTATCACACGGGTACGCTGACGCAGGTAGGTGTTGAGCTCGGCTAAAGCTTTTTCCGCCTTGTACTCCTGATAGAAACCAAGTGCAGTGTTGATGACGACTGCGATCAGAATAAAGAGTGCGTCGCGAAAGTGCGAGATCGCGAGCGTAACGACAGCGGCTCCGAGCAAGATCAAGATCAATGGGCTCTTGAGTTGCCGCAAAAATACGATGAGACTTGATTTCTCCCTTTTCTGCTCCAATGCATTCAATCCAAATATGCTGAGGCGCTCTCCTGCTTCGCGAGAGGATATTCCCCTCTGTATGTCGCTGCGGAGGATCGAGGCCGACTCGTCGGCTGTCATGCTCCAGTACGGCTTATTCTGGATATCGCGAGTTAGGGGCATTCGGGCTCATTATACGGCACAGTATCGTATGGGGTTCACGATATCCTCATCATCTCGAGTACACACTGGGCCTGTATGGCTGAATACATGCTTTCGCGGCCCCATTACTATTCCGAAGCCTTGGCGTTTCGGGTCATCAACGTGGTATTTGGCATTATCCAGGGACTGCTTGTTATCAGGTTCGTGCTTGAGCTACTGGGGGCAAATCCCACATCGCAGTTCGTAGCATGGATGTATGGCGTGACTGCCGGACTCGTCGCGCCCTTTGCCGGCGCCTTTCCCGCACTCAACCTGAGCGGCTTTGTCATTGACCTCGCAGTTATCTTTGCGATGATCGGCTACGCGATCATCAACTGGCTCATCATTCGTCTACTCTCCTTCCTCTTCTCAGCACTTAGTGGACCGGTGTACTAGGCACGCTTAAGCAGATTCGAGGCTGCGCTCTTTGGAGGTGCGACGCTCGACTGCCTTTTAGCGCGGTTTTGCCAAGAGCTCTGTGACGTAGATCTTTGTGCCCGCCTTCGCAACGCCGATCCCTTGATTGGTGAACGTCGCATTAAGAATGTTGGCGCGATGGCCCGTGCTTTTCATCCACGCATTCACGACCATATCCGCCGCGGCAGCGGGAGTGACTGAGTAGCCTGACATCCAATAGATATTTTCTCCGTACGCTGAATACGAATACCCTGCTGCCCTGAGGCGGCATCCGGGATCACAGCCACCGGGAGCTGTGTGCGAAAAGTAATTCTTTGCGAGCATATCGGCACTGTGCGCTCGCGCAAGGGTAGCGAGCGTATTGTCTTGCGCAAGCGCTGAGCGTCCATTTTGCGCGCGCTGCACATTTATCTTGGCAAACACTTCTTGCTCAAGCTGAGCCTCATACGTTGCAGTAGGCGGCTGCACTGAAGTGGTCGTTGTCGCAGGCGTTGGAGTTGGGGTTGGTGCGGGAGTTGGAGCAGGTGTAGGCGTCGGGCTCGGTGTCGGCGCAGTATATTCGCGCGAAAAACGTGGGATAACGATCGTGATCGGACGGAAAGTCATTGTCGCGGCGTGTGCGAAGGCCGGCATCAGAGCAACGACGAATAGGGCGAACAGTGTTGGAATGAGTTTTGAGACGATGTGCATGATGTACACTGAGGGCTACTTACTCTGTCTACTTACCAAAGGTTCCATACATTGTCTCAAGCATCCAAAATTCGGCAACTAGTAATTCGATGAAGATTGTCCCCCAATGAGAAACTCATGAAGCTAGTATGATCCGTAAAATCAGCCGTTGGATCCAGGACTACCTCTACCTTGCGCGCCGGCATGCGCACGCCCTCCTTGTTCGCAAACCTCCACACCATTTCCTTGGCCGCGTCCTTGAGGGCAAAGCGCCTGTAATACTGTTGCCAGGAATTTACGAGAAGTGGCATTTTCTTCATGCCATTGCCGAGCCGATTTCTCATTGTGGACATCGTGTGTATGTACTGGAGCATCTTGGTTACAACACGCGTGGGATCAAAGAATCCGCGCGAATGGTACGGGAGTTGATCGAAAAGGAAGATCTGCGGCGCGTGGTTATTGTCGCCCACAGCAAGGGAGGGCTGATCGGCAAAGAGCTCCTGCTGCGACACAACGACGACGGACGCATTATCCGTGTCATCACGATCGCGACACCCTTTGCCGGCAGCCACCTTGCTCGCATTCCGCTGAAAGGAATCTCTGAGCTGCATCCGTCGAGCGAGATTATCCGCGCGCTACACGAACAGCAAAGCGCAAATCATCTCATTACCTCCATCTATGGCGTATTCGATAACCACGTCTGGCCAAACGAGAGCGCTGTGCTTTCTGGCGCGGAAAATATCCAGGTCGACGCACATGGCCATCACGCGATCCTAGGCGCTCCGGAAGTACAACGAATTGTGTCGGAACAAGTCGCCAAGGCCTCTTTGTAGTTGTCGCGAGATCTATTACGGGTACCAGTTCAGAAGAACGACCTCGACGCCTGAATCGCCCGCATTGACCAATTGTTTAAATTTGTTGATGTCGCTCAATCCGTCCGGCCCGCGATAGTGGTAGGGGTACACTTGCGCGGGTTTGAATGCTAAGACCGCGTCCGCTGCTTCCTCGACACTCATCGTGTACGGAAGATTCATCGGTACGAGTGCGATATCAATGCCTGTGAGCCCGCGCATCTCCGGCGTGCCGGCGGTATCCCCTGCAATGTATACATGCGTGTCGTCGCGCCCGATCACGTACCCATTGCCTCGCCCCTTTGTGTGGAAATCCTGCGACGACCCAGGTAGGTTGTACATCGGGAGCGCGGTGATCTTGAATTCTCGCTCTGCAAGGTTCTCGCCATTGGCCAACACTTTTGCACGAGACGCGAGGCTTTCGGGAAGCAGGTCCTTCACGGCTTGCGGGACGACGAGCGTCGTGCCCGTGCCCACAACCGCCTCAAGAGTCGAGGTGCTGAGGTGATCGCCGTGGATGTCTGTCACCAAGACTATGTCGGCTGCCGGCTGGCCCTGGAAAGCCTCTGCGCCACCGGTGGGATCGGTATAAAAGACGGTGTCACCCCATTTCAGAACGGCCGTTGCGTGCGAGATCGGAACTACCTGCACCGACGAAGTCGAGGTTGAAGTATTCATAGAAGTCTCTGCTTGCTCTCCATTGTAATTAGTAAATACATACAACAAAGCGACGACAACAATGATCGCTCCCGCGATCCAGAGTAAGGTCTTCATACGCGCCTATTCTACTGCACGCTCTTCGGGTGGCAACTGCCCCTTCATCTCCTGTCCATGCTTTCCGTCGGCACAGTTGCATTCTTGCAATGGCTCTCCGTGCTTCGAACAATCCCCTGCCTGGCAGGTTCCCGCAGTGTCTGACTCTCCTTTACACTCACCCCTGCAGACGTAGTGAGGCGTTGCGCTAAACATACAGGAAGAGATACAAGCCGGCCGCTACCGCGACGATACCCCATGCGGCAAAGGCGCTTCGCGACTTTCTGATAGCAAGCTCACTTAAGATCTGCGGAGCGAAAATATAGAGAAGTCCTTTTATCATGACGGCCCAAACGAAAACGGTGATGAGTGTCTTCCAGGTGCCGTCCCAGATGTTGTACTGGATCAAGTACATCGAGGATAGGAATATCATCAGGATGCCGATCAGATAGATGACGGCCGGGTGGCCGAAAAGATCCTTAAGGAGGTGCGGTATCGCCTTCCCTCTGAAAACGAGAAAGAGCCCGCTTACCACTAAATAGATACCGAGCACCTTGGCAACTAGAATTGTAATGTCCATACAAGAACTAATAGGTAGTAATGGAACAACTCTAGCACCTCCGCGCCGCGAAAGTGTGCGGAACACGCGGGGCTGTGGATGAGTGGTCAGCCGCAAAAGCTCAATTTCCAATGTTTTTGTAGAAGTGACCTCATACGGGTAGTATAGCAAGGCTCATGGATCGCTTTTCATCTTTTCTGCAGAAGGCCCTCGCTGTCGCGGGCGTCTCGATCATGCCTCTCGCCCTTGCTGCAGTAAGTACCCTGCTTTTTCTCGCCGGGCCCCATTTGTACCAAGGGGCGGTCTATTCTTCAGCGAATGTGGCTAATGAGAAGATCGAGGGCGCGTTTTCTGATGTAATACACCAGATCACGCTACAGCAAGCGAGCGCTTTGTCGCACGTATCGCCGGTCATGCGCCAGGTCAGCATTGCAAACAACGGGCAGATATTTTTGCGCGGCGGGACCGTCGTCGTCGCCTCCGGCATGGAGGTCCTTGTGTCTATTACGTGGGATGGTGTGCAGCTCCCGTGGCTCGTTCAACTGAGCTCGAAAACGAGATTTTTCTCAAGCGACGGCGAAGAGAAGGCTTTCAGTATCCTGGTGCCGGGCGACATCATCACCGTAACAGGCACGCTGGGGAACAATGGCAAGGGGCCGATCGTAAATGCAAAATACATCCGCGACTCGGAAGAGTGAATAAAAAGTGGCGCGCACCAAATGGAACAGGCATACTCGCGCTGGCAAATGATTTTCGAACTATTGACTGGCCTACGTTATACCCCGCGCCAGAATTTATGCGGGCGCTACAGCAGCAGTGCGCGGGTGGCATATCGTCACGACAGTGCCACGGGACGTGCTCTCACGGTCCACCTCTGCGTCTAATTGCTTCGCCAATGATTCGACAATGCTCGTACCAAGCCCTTCTCTACTCGTTGCGTTCGTTGCGCCAAGTCCGACGCCATCGTCGCTAATACTAAGTTTCCAATCCGACGCTTTGGCCTCGTATGCGATCGTGACCTGACCCTCTCCCTTTGGGAAAGCATGCTTGAGCGCATTAATGACAAGCTCGGTCGTAAGCAGCCCGAGGCCTATTGCTTCATCGGGAGCTACGGTACTTGACCCGCCGCTTACACTAAGCGTTATCGGCTTGCGACCGCCGATCATGGATTTAGCAATGCTCTCGCACAGCGTCCTCAAGTACCCCACCACGGGCACTTCGCTGTCGTCTCCGGTCGGGTCCAGATTGCGCTGCACGGTGGCGATAGAGACGATGCGGTCATGGGCGTCTTCCAAGTGCAGCCGGCTTTCTTCAGATTGCACACTTCCCGCTTTTAGCAGGATGATGCTCGCGATGAGCTGCAAACTGTTCGCGATACGATGGCGCATCTCTTTCAAGAGCGTGTCCTTTTGTCGCATCAAGTTTGCCTTATGCCCCTCTATGGCCCGCTGGTCGGTCACATCTTGAATGGAAAGAAGCATTTTCTTTCCACCGTTTTTATACTGTACTTCGCGGGCATTTACGAGCATGATGCGAAGCCCGAGCGACGGAAAGTTATGGGCAACTTCGTAGCCTTCGACGGTGGTGTGTTCGGGAATTACTTGTTCAAGAAGTGTGCGGAGTGCGGAGATGTTCCACTGGCCGTTTCCCAGGTCATAGAACATTTTGTCGCGCGTGTTCTCATATGTCTGGCCAAATTTTTTATAAAAAGAGCGACTTGCAACAATGACGCGCAGATTCTCATCTAAAACGATCAGTGGCTCGCGAATGGTGTCTATGATTGCTCGGGTCAATATATGGCCATCCTTTGGGTCACCGAGTGGGTCTAAGGCCCTCCCGTGTGTATCCACAATTCATATAGTATACCTATTCGCCGTGAAAGCGAGGTGAAGTTTTTGTGAAATGGCCGAGACTTATCGTCGGCTGCGATCTCCTCTTGTGATGTCGCGAGCCGTTGACGAGGATACCTGGAGTATCGGAATGATCTCTGTGAACGTGCGTGAAAGCGCTTCGGGTCCATATCCCACCGAGTTGATAGCGCCCTCTTCTCGCATCGTGGCTGGGATTGTCCAACGTACCGCATACCCCGACCCCTGAGGCCCCACGTAGGTATCTATCGCGGTGTTCATGGGAACTGCTTTCGGATCTACATAGTCCGCGAGGACACCAGTTTGATCTTCGGGAAGTTGGTTATTGATCAACACTTGGAAATACTTGCCGTGCATAGCAAAGTAGGCGTTTTCGGCCGTATTGATAGTCGCTAGATCCGGCGTCATGTTCGTCGCGTGCCGTGCCGCAACGTATGACACCGGTACGAGACCGAGGATGGCTGCGGCAGTCACGATAAGCAAAAGTGTCTTTCTTTTCATATAGGTTTCTTGCTTGCTACAAAATCCATAGTAGCATGCTGCCGACTGAATGCCACTCGCTAGGGTTCCGTCGAAGTCGCTATGCCTGAAGCATCGCCCGGCGTGCCTACGGAGGGAGTGGTAGCGTCAGCGGGGATCGTGGTCGTTGCGGCTTCAGCTGGCGGGCGGGTAGTAGTGGCAGGTGGCAAGACGGCCGTGCCCTGATTCGCCGCTGCGGGCGGCACTCGCGGGGATGAAGTGGTTGCAGCCGTAGAGGTGCTTATCTGCACATTCGTCGACTGCACGACGGTGCCGGCGCTGTAGCAGAAAAAGAGAGCTGCCGCCGCTCCGACTACTGCGCCGAACGCAGCACCTCCAAAAAATTGAGAGAAGCCACTGATCCACCCGAGAGCACTAGCGAACGCCGACGTCTGCTCGGCATCTTGCTCGCGTGATTCACGCTGATCATCGTACGTATCTTTAGCGGTTTCAAGATTGTCCTTGACGCCCTCGAGCACAGCTGCGTGATCACTCTCTTCAAGATCGAGAGCGATCGAATTGGCGCGGTAGCTGCCATCCTCACTGATCCTGAGGCCAATATTGCTGTGACATTTTTTACAGCGCATCTCTACGTCCCCTGCCGCATTTGCGTCTTGTTTATACTCGAGGCTCGTATCACTCAACGACTTTCGAAAGGTAGGCCATCCTGTCCCTGCATCAAACTTGTCTTTTGATCGAAAAAGTGGATTACCGCACGCCGCGCAGCGATAGGTACCACGCTCCTCCGTCTTCCAATAGCGGCCCGTAAACGCGATCTCCATACCGCCGTGCCGCATAATGCGGTACTGTTCAGGATTCAGCCGCTTTTTGAATTCTTCGTCGTTCATTGCCAGCATTATAGAACGAGTTTCGAATTAATCACGCAACATCGAATTGAGAAACATCGGGGTGTCGCTTCCGCGCAAGCGAGACGTAAGTTTGGTATCATCATCGGATGGCCGAGCTTAAAACTCAAAAGAATACGGCAAGCCCGGCTGCGTTCATTGATTCCGTAAAGGACGAAGAGAAGCGCGCGGACGCGAATAAATTGCTCACGATATGAGACCGAAGGTGACACCTTCGGGTTTATAAACCTACATTGAGAGTCACTTCCTAACTTGCTGCCCGTCCCGTAGCGGTCGTATTCCCCAATAATATTCCTTCTGATCTTTCGTATATTCACTATAAATCTTGGATAGGGTTGAGCGCTGGAAAGGCAGCTGCGCGGCTGCCTTCTCCCACACGACAACATCTCCTGTTGGATCAGTTCCGAGTGCCAAGAATGTATGAGACTGTAAGAGCGTTAACGGTGGAGGGGCCTGTGCAATGTGGACCACCTGCGGAAATCCTGCCTTTGTGAGCGCGTCGCGAAGAGCGTCAAAAGAATTCGCCTTTAAGTACTCGCCGTCATAAAACGGTTCTTCTATGGTATCGAGTTCTGGTGCGTCGACCGTAAGCGAATGTTCGTGCTCAAGACTCCAAATTGCGGCATGGCAATACCACTCTGCCGTACGCTCTTTGCTCTCTGGATATTGCTCTGCGTCTGGTCGCTCGGCTCTCGTCTGAAGGTAGAGCGAGTGCTCGATGAGCTTTTGCTGGCGTGGGGATAGTCTCGTCCAACCCTCTGTCGCCCTCAGAGCCTCTATGTCACCTTGGAGTTTTTCTTGTGAGAGAGCTAAGAGGCGGCGTGAATCGGGTGTCTGAGGGGAATCAAGATCACTCATGGCTGGATTGTATCAGCGAAATTGGGGTGTTTGCATCAACAATTCTGTCAACGATGAATACAGCCGGCCCAGCAGCAGGGCCGGCGCATTCCGCCTTTGAGTTTTGAAAGTGCTTTTTGGATACGGATATTCCTCGTCTGCGCTTTTTTGCCAGACGTAACCCAGCATATCCACTCATTGCGCGCGAGTGGCGTTATGTCTTCCCACAGTGCTAAAACCTTCGGCGAAGAAATAATCGCTTTCCGCAAATCCACTGGCATTGTATGCACCACGCCAGTGGAGATTTCCTTTTTGCTCATACTATTAGGCCCCGATCAATCCGGGGTTTTTAGCGGCGGCTAGGAGGACTTTCTTAAGTACAGGCAGATTGAGATCCTCAAGTTTCTTGAAGCGGATACAGCTTCTGCCGACGCTAACTTTACCGAGTTCTTTCTTATACTTCTCGGCAACATATTGGCCGGCGTCGATGGAACAAATATACAAACTGACGTAATTCTTTTGGTTGGCCAGTGCGATGGTCGGCCAGCTAATGAGGTCTTTTTTATAGTTTTTATATGGGAATGAGCCGTACCCAAGCATGTTGTACGCAAAATGAGCTTTCAGTTTTGGCACGGTCTTTCGGATGAAATTGTGCAATTGCAGTATCGTATCTCTCCGCTGTGCAGGAGTGGCCTTGATATATTCGGCGACTGCCTTCGCCTTAGTCGGTTTGAACATGTTCATACGGCGATTATATTCCTATTGCGTCTGCCCTGCCGCCAATTTCTCCCACGTCATGCCCGCATCGGTGCTCTTATAGATGCTATTTTTTTCCGTGATTAGATACACGAGTTTCGGATCAGCTCGATAGAAGGAAATATATAACGGTGTTTCTCCGGTGAATGATTCAGGCACGCTTTTCCATGTGGCCCCGCCATCGGTGCTTTTCGCTAATCCATGCACCTGTGACACCGAGAGTATGCTTTGATCGATCGGATGTACTGCAGATGTCGCTGTCGGTCCCTCGATAAGTTTTATCCATGTCGCACCTGCGTCTATACTCTTAAAAAATCCGGTTGGCGCCGAGGCATAGACGGTATTGGCGTCGGACGTATCCACCGACAGGTGCACAACGGGAAATGCGGTCGGATGCCGTGCCCAGTCGGCGCCAGCGTTTTTCGTCGATTGGATATCACCTTGGAACCAGCCATATATCACGTTCGGATCGACGGGGCTAACGGTCATCGCGTGGAAGTCGACGGGGCCATTTAGGCCGTCAGATATCTTGTGCCAAGTGAAGCCGCCATCGTCGGATCTTTGGAAACCGAAATTGCCCCCCGAGCTCGGATGACCGCTACTATAAAAGACATCTGAATCGGTGGGATGCGCCGAGAACCCCATATAGTCGTCCTGCATCTGCCCAACTCGGAAGAGATCTTTTTCATTCTTCAAGACGAGCAGGCCATGATGAGTGGCAATATATAAATTCTCCCGGTTATTCGGGTCTACGGCGAGCCCATGACCATGCGTGATCCCCTGCGCCGGAATGAGCGCCCTTGCGTTTCCTCCTCCTGACTTCGTTTGTAGCGTGAGCCATAATCCTCCACCTACAAGAATGATCGCTGCCGCTATAAATATTTTTTTCGTCATCGGCTCCCCGGGTAGGATTCGAACCTACGACCAACTCGTTAACAGCGAGCTGCGCTACCGCTGCGCTACCGGGGAATCGTGATGAGTATAGCCGAAAACAATGGTTCAGACAAAAGCGGGCGGCGCACCTTGCAGGGTGCGCCGTCTCTTCAGGATGAGTGTACGATGAGCAAATTGGGCCGAGGTATCACGCGGCCGCTCTGCCGTATCAGCGCACGCAGGTCGTTGCCTACCGCAACTGCAGACGAGACCCATCTCATGGGCTTCACCGGCTCGAGGTCCCACACCTCGCGCCACCCGTACGCGTATACATGCTTTCCGAGATCTTCGATGTCCTCTGGGATCAGTGGTTTGATCCCATCAAACCACTCGTATGCGCATTCGCTCGTCTCGAACGCGCCGAAAAAGATCGTCGCTTCCCAGCAGTACTTGATCTCATCGAGTCGGAACCGCGCGGTGAGGCAAAACGGTTCCCAGGGAATCACAATGCCCATGGTAACCTCGCTGTTCTGTTGCCCTCCAAGCCAAGTATACAATACGTACGTTTTCGATTCACCATCTCTTCAGATTCGGATTTCTACGGATGGGGACGATTGCAGCTATATCTGTAGGGCTCAAACGAGAGTCCGTGGCAAAAATTATCCCAAATCACGATTTGGGCATATGTATGATGCGAATGCCTATGGAACAGGCACAGCGAGAAAAATTCTTGCAGCTTTTTGATGCTCATGCCGATGAGCTCTTCTCCTATTGCCGCAGTCGCATTCGCGACCAGACAAGGGCTCTCGAACTCATCGAGGCAACCTTTATGAAGTCGTGGGATCATATGCGGATAGGAAGACAACTAAACGCGGGGAGGCTCTACAAGGTGCTCGACGAGCTCCTACATACCGAAAACACGAAATCCTTTGCCTAATACCCAAGCGAGGCAGCACCCGCTGAGCGACCCCCCCCCTCTTCATGATTCTTTCATGTGGGCCGTTGCATAGTAGTATGGCTCTATCTCTATGCCCGGCAGGACAATTTTGAATTGCCTTGATATGAACCATCATCAGCCTACGACAAGAAAGACAACGTTAGCTATTTTACAAACGGTCTGCAGTTTGACCTACGGCAGGAATTATTCGAAATTGTACTAGCCGGGTATGCATATACTTATTGTGGAAGACGAGGAGACACTGGGGAAAAACCTCAAGAAGCTCCTGGAACACAAGGGCTTTGGGGTGGATTGGCTTCCCAATGCCGAGAAGGCGCGCACCCGCCTCCTCATGTACCGCAACGAGTACGACATCGTCGTCCTCGATCTCACGCTCCCCGGCATGAGCGGCATGGAGCTGACGAGAGGTCTACGCGAGGAAGGCGTCACGACACCCATCATCATTTTGACCGGCAACAGCGACACGCAAACCAAGATCGATCTCCTCAACTCGGGCGCCGATGACTACGTGGTCAAGCCCTTCTCATCTGATGAACTCATCGCGCGCATCGGATCGGTCTTGCGCCGGCCTGCCGTGGTACAGCCGGTCGTGCACACGCTCGGCGAGCTCACGGTAGACACAGCTGCGCGTCGGGTGCGCTTGCGTGACACTGAAATTCCTCTGACGCTCAAAGAGTATTCCCTCTTCGAATGCTTTTTGCGCAGGCCCGGCGAGGTGCTGACGCGGGAAGAGCTCCTCAATCAAGTGTGGGATTTCAATACGCTCTCCTGGAGCAACGTGCTCGACGTGCATATGAAAAATCTGCGAAAGAAACTGGAAGCAATGGAGGACTCGGCTCGTTTCGAGACGGTTCGTGGCGTAGGCTACCGCCTCGTCACGTGATATGCCCAGCAGTGAAATGTGCCTTGAGCTTTTCCAGCCCATGAACATCAAACAACGAACTATGACAAAGCACTCCGATCGAGAGTTCTTGTGCCACGCCGCGGCAGGACGACATGTCGCCTGCCGTAAAGGCACATTCTACTGACTGGGTATGTCGCGCTCGCTCGAGGTCGAATATCAAATAGAATCTCGTGACCCATTCAAGCAATACGTACAGCAGCTTGCTATCGGCGTTGCCATTTTCGTAGCCTACCTCATTACCGCCCGCATCGGGCTCAGCATCCATCCGGTCAACACATTCGCGACGCTTATTTGGCCACCGACAGGGATCGCGCTCGCCGTACTTCTCATATACGGCTATCGCTTCTCTCCCGCGATCGCGCTTGCCGCATTTACCGTCAACTTCTGGATGGGGGCGGGCCCCGTCGTCGCTTTTTTCATTGCGATCGGTAATACGCTTGGGCCAGTTCTTGGTGCATATTTTCTCAAAAACTATATCGGCTTCAAGCCGCTGGTATCACGCGTGCGCGACAACGTCGGCATTGTAGGTGTAGCGTTTGTCGGATCAATAGTAAGCGCAACGATCGGGATAACAAGCCTCTGGCTTGGCGGAAGTATACTGCAGGGAACACTCGCGGCTACATGGGTGACGTGGTGGATCGGAGACACGCTTGGCATTCTTATTTTCGCCCCACTCATGCTCAAGTGGCTGCATCGGCCCGTCCTCCAGCGAACCAAGTTTCAGGTCATTGAGATGTGGGCCGCGATCGCTGCAGTAGCGTGCGTGTCATTCTTTGTTTTTTGGTCTCCTCAAACGCACGCCTATTACCTTTTCATTCCGCTCACCTGGGCGGCGTTGCGCACCGGCCCACGCGGTACGACACTCGCTGTCTTTGTCTCCGCAGCGATCGCCGTTTCTGGCACGCTTGCTGGCTTTGGTCCTTTTCCCGAAGAAGGGTTGATACCCCTACAACTATTTGTCGGCACCATGAGCGCGCTCTTCCTCATTTTTGCGGCGGTCGTCGAGGAGCGCAGGCAGACTATGCAGCGTTTCGAGGGCCAGATCGGCGAGCTCGAGCAAGCATTCGAGAGGATCAGCCTTGAGGACGAGGCGAAAAAAGAATTCCTCGCGGTGCTTGCTCACGAATTGCGCAACCCATTGGCAACCGTCTTGAGTTCCGTAGAGCTTCTCAAATTAGAGGGCGCGAGTGCGGCTAATGCTGGCGCGCACATCCAGACGATCAATGATCGAGTGCATGCGATGGCAAGCCTCCTCGAAGACCTGCTCGATATCTCGCGTATATCCAAAAAGAAGTTGAAGCTCCAAAAAGAGATCGTGGCCGTTGCTCCGTTGATCGAGCGCGCGGTGAGGATGGTACAGGGTCTTATCCGCAGCTTGGGTCATCACCTTACGGTAACAAAGCAAGATAGCGAGATCTTCGTCGAGGTAGATCCAATTCGCTTCGAGCAGATCGTCGTCAATCTCTTGAATAACGCAGCGAAATATACTGACGCAGGAGGCAAGATTATGCTCACGGTAAGACGTGAAGGGGGGTTCGCAGTCATTAGCGTGCGCGATTCCGGTATCGGCATCCCCCACACCATGCTTACACGCATCTTCGAGCCGTTCTTTCAGATCGATCGGGGTAAGCCGACGACAGAGGGCCTCGGGATCGGGCTTGCGCTTACCCACCAGCTTGTGGAGATGCATGGGGGCACCATCGAAGCTATAAGCCGGGGCGAAGGGTATGGTTCAGAATTCGTCGTGCGTATACCACTTGCAGTGCGCACCGAGCCGAGTGCCGTTAAAATGCCAGGGAAACCCGCCCTGAAGCCAACGAAGAATAGCCTTCGCATTCTTGTCGTAGACGACAACAGGGCCGCAGCCGACGGGATCGGCAGGCTCTTGGAGCTACGTGGCCATCACCTCAGCGTTGCGTATAGCGGAGCGGAGGCGATAGAGAAAGCGACTGAAGAGCGCCCGCAAGTGATCATCCTCGATATCGGATTGCCGGATATGGACGGCTATGAAGTCGCCCGTGCGCTGCAACAGAAACGTTTTTCAGGCACCCTTATTGCCCTCACGGGCTACGGACAGGAGAGCGATAAAGAGAAAGCACTGGAAGCGGGTTTCCACCATCACCTGACCAAACCGGTCGGCCTTAAGGAGATCGAGGCGGTATTAAACAAAATACCAGGCATAGTGCATCAGACTCCCCGCGCCCGCATTGCGGTATAAAGCTATTACAAATACTGCTCTCGATTGGTATAGAGTTCCTGAAATCGCGGATGTGCCTCGAGAATACGTGCCTCTTCTTCACACCATTCTGAATAACTGCCGGGCTTCGCCTTAATTTCTTCGAGGAATTCTGACCATTGGGTCCAGCGCACTGCTTCGACTTCCTCTGGATTTGGCTTGGGCACATCCCTCGTAAATCCCACAAGGATCGGGCAGATCTCATTTTCCATGACCCCATCGCGCACGATTTTGTAGCGGTACGGCGATACTTCTTCAAGATGCGTGGCGCTCATTCCAAGTTCGTGAGAAAGTCGGCGCTGCGCCGCATCTATATTTGATTCATCGAGCGCCGGGTGACCGCAGACGCTGTTGGACCACACCAGCGGCCACGTTTTTTTCGAGTGGCTTCGCTCCTGGAGCAAGAGCTCCCCTTTTTGATTAAAGAGAAAAAGTGAAAACCCGCGGTGTAGCGGCGTTTCCGCACCATGCACATCTGCTTTCGGCATTGTGCCGAGCACTTGGTTGCTTTCGTCGACCAAAACTACCAACTCTTCGTTTTGCATTAAACGATACTATCACCTCTCCCTGCGCAGACTACATTGACCCACATACTACGACAAACTAAGATGCAACTTGGCTCCTTCCACACCAAAACACGGGGACTAAAATGTCACAACGTCTACGAGCTGTGGCGCTTGTTTCAGCGAACCTCGCGGGCGATATCCTGGTGCTTCAGGAATTCGTCGGCAAACCGGCACTTGGCAAATACGAGGGCATGTTCTCTGTTCCGATGGAAACATGTCATCATGGCGAACACGACCTGTTGGCCCTGAAGAGGCTCCACGACGAAGAGCTCACTGGGCTTCCCTTTCAGGGCGAACCGATCTATATCGGCGCGTATCGAGTAGCTCCGCTCGCATGGGCAAGGCTCTACGCAATGAGCGTTGAGCAGGTTGCGCCGATCATCGGTCAAACCCTCGAGGTCGGGAATCATCGGTGGGTACCTGTGACGGACGCTCTCTCGCTCTGGCTCCGGCGCGGTGCTCTCGAGATGATCGAGGACTATGCCGCAGGTCGTCGCAATGTCATTCGAAAGACCTGCAGCGAAGTACAAGGACAGGTGCGGACATGAGTGCCCGCACAGCTACCAAGCGTATCCCGTGGATACGCTTGTTCTACATGGCATCAGCAGATCGCTGGTATTCTACTGTAGCGAACGCGGGCACTTTCTTTCTTACGAGCGCGATCAGCGAGAGAAGGTCTTCATTTACAAGAACGTGA
This sequence comes from Candidatus Kaiserbacteria bacterium RIFCSPHIGHO2_01_FULL_54_36, assembly GCA_001781105.1. GTDB lineage: Bacteria > Patescibacteriota > Minisyncoccia > Phycocordibacterales > UBA2100 > UBA10103. The sequence goes on from MFKV01000015.1 coordinate 39,545, forward strand.
TCAAAGAGATCTTTTCGCTCCGTGAAGATGGCCATGTCGTGCTCTGCATTCTTTAAGCGATCACGGATGTGCTCCTCGGTCTCTCGGCCTCTACCGCGAAGACGATGTAAAAGTTGGCTGAGTTTTGCACGCTTGCTCTCCCCCGGAGGCAGCAATCCGAACGAGAGAATGGCCCGACGTCCGTAGTAATGAGCAAGGCTTTCAAGAAGCTGAGTTTCCGTAATGACGACGGGTACTTTGCCCTTGTTCCAGACCGCTTCGATGTCCACACCTCGATATCCGTACTGGCGATTTTCGTTTGAAGACGGGATGACTGTTGAGGCAACGATCGTCCCCTCCCGTACCATTCCTTCAAATTCTTTCGGCGTCGCATAGATGTACTCTCCGTCGTCGCCTTTCTTTGGATTGCGCGTCGTAATGATCGCTATATCTTCGACGTATGCAGAACATGTCTCTGCGAGCATCCTGCGTATCGTTGATTTGCCGACGCCAGAAGGCCCGGTAAGCGCCAGGATATAGCCGGGAAATTTCTGCGATGCGGAAGTAGCGCTGTTCATTGTATCTCTATCTATGCACGCAATTGTACACGAATCTTTCGCGAAGCTCTACTTCCCTGGTATCATCTGGACTCTATGAACGATGTGCCGGCATGCATCGGAATTATCCTCGATGGCAACCGAAGGTGGGCGAGGGAGAATGGACTTCCCTCTTTCGAAGGGCATCGCCGCGGCGTGGACAATGTGGCAGCGATCGTGCGCGCCGCGCGCGATCTTGGTGTCAAACACCTCATCGTCTACGTATTCTCCACAGAGAATTGGAATCGCACGAAAGAGGAAGTCTCCTACCTGATGGACATTTTCAACTCCGCGATACGCGAGCGCTTGTCGAAGCTCAACGACGAAGGAGTCGCTGTGCGATTCATCGGGCAAACAGAGCGCTTCTCGCAAACGTTGCAAGATGCGATGCGAGAGACTGAGGAAAAGAATCCTGCGGATCCGAAGATCACGCTTTGGATATGCCTCTCGTATGGCGGCAGAGCTGAGATCGTGCAGGCCGCTCGTGCGGCGCAAAAGGATGGCGAGGAGCTAACAGAAGAGTCCCTTGGCAAGCATCTCTGGACTGCCGGGATGCCCGATCCGGATCTCATCATTCGAACGGGCGGAGAGCACCGAATATCCAATTTTTTGCTCTGGCAGATCGCCTACAGCGAGTTGTTTTTTACCAAGAAGTACTGGCCGGAATTCGAGAAATCAGACCTCGAAGACATTCTCAATGAATACGCCGAGCGCGAGCGGCGGATGGGCAAATAGTATAGCGGAGTTCCAGAATCAATAGCTCCAATAGTAGTTGGGGTAGCCGTACTGGTAATTGTTGTTGTAATTCACGTTGTTGTTGTAGTTATTGTTGTAATTGTTGTTCATATTGTAGTTGTACGGTATTTGATAGTACGGCATCTGGTAGTAGTACGGTTGATAGTAGTAGGTTGGCTGTGAGTAGTACGTCGGGTAGTACGAGGGGTAGGACTGATACGTAGAGCATGGCGAGTACGAATAGTAGCTGCCGCACCAATAGAGTTGGTATTGATTTTGGTACTGCTGTTGCTGGTATGGCCGCTGGTACTGGTAATTATTGTAGTAATTGGGGTACACATACCCATATGACATTGCGACTGCCGCTCCTGGAATAAGGAGGGCGCAGACCATCAGCGCGTACAGTGTCTTCTTTGATCGTGACATACCATTAGCTAACACCTTGCGGTGTGTAGGTTGCATGAAGAAAAACAAGTGGCGCCCCGAAGGGGCGCCACTGTAAGTCTTCTCGAAATGTGGCCTTAGGAAAGGTGTGCCGAGACGAGTTTCGTCATTTCAAACATCGTAACTTCCCCTTTGCCCCCGAAGATAACCTTCAGCTTGTCGTCCGCCAAGATGTTCCGCTTGTTGGCAGGGTTCTGGAGATCGTGCTTCTTGATATATTCCCAGAGCTTTTTAACTACCTGGCCGCGCGGCAGAGGGCCTTTGCCGACAACAGCCTCAAGGTCCGCTGAGAGGTTCATTGGCTTTAATAATGCTGGATTTGCTGTTCTGACCATAAGATTCATTAAATGACTAGTATGGGGAGATTATACCCCACCCCGAGGCTATACCAGAGGGCATGTGTATAACACGGTGAGTATCCCCGCACGGCAATGAAAGCAGATATACTGTGATGATGTCCGGGAGTCACTTTGGCTTGAGGAGTCTGCGC
>MFKV01000016.1:0-12262 GCA_001781105.1 Candidatus Kaiserbacteria bacterium RIFCSPHIGHO2_01_FULL_54_36
CGTGCGCGCGGAGCGCGCGAAGGTCAGGGGTTGGTAAAATAGGTTCGAGCGTGGTTGTATAGAGTCACACGAAGTAAGCGGAGCGCACGAGTGTGCGGATAAGCGGTGTGCCTGCGCACACCGCGGCGGGGAAACGAACGCCGGAGCGATGTCGAGCGAGTACGCGAGACAGCGAGGCGGTGCCCAGCCCGAGCCGAGTGACGACGAGGCGAGAGACGACGTGCGGTCTAGCCAATGGCGTCGCCCCGCACCAGCAACGCGAGATACAAGCCCAATACCTAGAGCTTTTTCGGAGTCTCTTGGACCAGGAGCATCTTGGTCACGCGCGGATGGTTCCAAAATGCAGCGAGCAACCCAAGCACTGCTATGAGGAAGGCAACGAGCGGCATCCACAAGGCTGCCCTGCAAGAGATCGAGAAGTACCAGAATCCAAGGAGGAGAAGCAGGAGAATAAGAATGATCGCTGCGATACGCTCTGGGGTACGGGCCCACGGCAATGACATTGGGAATTCAGCCCACAGAAGTGCCCCCACGACAAGCGCGTAGAGGACAAGGAGAATAAGCCACAAGCGGTACGCGCTCGTATCGGACGCGCATATGTTCTTAAGAGGATTTTGCGTAACCCCCACGACTGGCACGGTGGTGGCAGTGGATGTTGAGGTTGTAGAGGTCGTACTCACTGGCGGGGGCACACTCTGTTTGCCAGTGCCCGTTTTACCCGTACTGACCGATCCCCCACCAGTGCTACCCGTCCCGGGTGCAGGCGTCCCACCTGTCGTAGGTGGCACTGTAGGTGGTACATACGGTGGCGTAGAGGGCGTGCCGGTTGTCGGCGGCACGTACGAAGGAGGGTTGTTTCCGGGGGCTACTGGCCCCGATCCTGTACTCATGGTAACTAATGCTACGCAAACCGGCTGCCCAGAGCGCGCAGACATCAACGTCACTTGGATGGGCAGTGTGCCAACCACGAGGATGCTTGGGGTATCAACGTGAATGCGCAGAACGCCCGAGGCGTCAACCTTGCGGGTCATCAGGTTGAAAGGGATTGAGGTGTTCCCTGCGGTGCCGAGAAGCGCGACGTAGGACGGGTCAGGAAGCGAAAATTCGAAGGAGTGGAGCGCTCCATCGTAGATATACGGGGTGAAGTTCGTTGCCGAGACGGGAGCGCATGTATTGCTACCTGGGGGCAAGACCTGCTGGGTCTGCGTCGAAATCGTGTCAGCCGATGCTTGCAGCGGCAATGTGACCGAAAGGAAGAGAGCAGAAGTTACAAGAACAAAAAGGAGCATTTGATACGTCTTGTAATAATGGACCGTTCGAACAGCAATCTTTTCCATGTGGCAAAACTAGTATGGAAATGATATTGGAGTCAAGGCAAATTTGTGTTGTAACGCACGATTTTTACCAGCATTAAAGCCAAAAAATCTAAAGGACAGATCATCGGGTCTGGTTGGGACGTCGCTTAGTTTTCCACTGTGGCCAGAAACGCAAATATCTGCAACGTTTTTTATTCTTCAGAACTGTGGAAAAGTCTGTGGACATGTGGATAAAGGACAACACATGAACTAAAACGTCCTTTCATATTCTGTATTAGCGAGGTTCTGAGCCACCGGCATGTTTTATGTTCATGAAGTTTAAAGGACAGATTGGCCATGATACGTTACTAACGTAACGTTTTCCAGCGTGTTTCGCGTGAACCGTCTAGGGCGTGCTAAGCTTATAGGCGCATGAAAGGCCCTCTCCCGGATGAGATCCGCAAGAATGTGGGTAAGGGAGGCGAGGATATTGCTTGTCAATTCCTCGAGCGCAAGGGTTACAAGATCGTGGAACGAAACTACCGCCAAAAGTGGGGCGAAATCGACATTATCGCTGAAAAGGAAGGGACGGTCAGATTTGTCGAAGTAAAGACGGTTTCACGTGAAAATCCCTCCTATCGGCCTGAGGAACTCATCCACACCACAAAACTGCGGAAAGTAGCCCGCACAGCAGCCCTGTACATGGAGGGAAAACAGGATAATCGGGAATTTCAGATAGATGCGGTTACTGTGGTAATGAACGAAGTCACACGAATCGCGCGCTGTAAGCTTTTTGAACAGGTATTGGAAGATAACCTGTGAGCCTATAGGACATGAATGTCCTATAGGGTGTCCTTTACGGCTTGCAAGCTTTCCAGATGAATTCGTGCATGTTTTTGAACAAATCCGCTATATCCTTGTTCTCGATCACCACTCCGGAGAGGTGCGGGATGGATGAGGCCTATTTCAAGCTTGGGCTTCCACGAAGCGATTTTCGCGAATTCGATCTCGAGGCACTCGCCTTGAAGGAGCTCGGAGTGGCGAAGCACATTCGCTTCGTAAGCGAGAACGAGAAAAAGCGTGAAGCGGTACGAGCCGCCGGCTTTGAGATCCTCTAAAAGAAAGGAAACCGTGCGCCTCGGCCTTCGGCCGAGGCGCTTTCTTCTTAATGTGCTAGCATGCACACGTAAAGACGGGGTGTCGTATACCGGTAGTACACTTGCTTTGGGAGCAAGCTGACCCAGTTCGATTCTGGGCACCCCGATACCTGATTTTTTCAATGCGAGCCTAGCGTATCTCCTTGAGGTACCGCTCAATCAGGCGCGGTGAGACATACGTATTGAAATCCAGCGCTTGTGCTTGCACATCGCCCCCAAGGATCATCGGAAGATCGAATAACGTTTGTGCTGCAAGGTCGCGGCTGATGTAGCTGAGCGTCACTGCGCGCAGGTCGCGCGCGGCGGTGGTCTCGCCCTCGCTCGTCGTCGAAATGAGTGCGATGAGGCGCCCCCACGCATTGATAACCGCTCCGCCCGAAGAGCCGCTTTGCGCTTCTACGATGCCGCCAAGCGACAGCATATCAATCGAGCGCTCAAAAAAGGTCATCAACTGACCGACGGTCGTCACAGAAGCTGCTGGATACAGATTGAATTGCGCGGCGGCCCCCAGAAATTCGGCAGGGTAGCTCAATGCCAGGACCTTATCTCCCTTGAATCCGATGCCTTCGCGTGTATCTATGGGCAAGAAAGGAAGGGTGCCAAGCGGCACGCCGTCGAGAGAGTGCGTAATGCGAAGGAGAGCGTAGTCGTGCTCCCCGGTCCCTACAGGACGCGCATCAGCCACTTCGTGCGCGTGTGCCTCTACCCACACCGATGGAATGTAGAGCATTTCTGCCTTCCACCGGGCTGCAGCTGGAGCACCTGAGCGGATCGTGCAGGTGAGATTGATCTGCGGGCTTTGCGAGAGGAGCACGTATTGGGCGACGTGGGCATTGGTGAGGATAACGCCACGTGGATCAATAAGGACGCCGGAGCCAGAAATAGGCGAGAGGGTGCTGCCAGCGCGCGGCGAGCACAAGATATTTACGAGTGCCGCGCGTGCCGAAGAATCTATGCCTTCGAATGATGCGGGAGGGAAGGGGTATGGATCTTTGGTACGGAATACTTCATTGCCAGCTTGCTGCTGGACGATAGGCTTTTCGGCCGGGGGAGCCTCCGCAACGGCCTGCACAGTCGTCGTCGCTTGAGCTTTTTTGGGTGATGCTACAGGAGCAGTGGTCGTAGCGTCCACTGGTGGGGGAGGTGCCTGGAAGCTTAGGTCTGCCGCTGCAACCTGCTCGATATTGTCGGCAGGGGGTAGCTGCGCTTGTGGGGCAGAGGCACCTCGATTGACGAGAATATAAAACCCAGCAGCGATGAGGGCAATCGCACCGAGGTACGCGAGCGGTGTCGTGAAGCGGCCAAGCATATCTCGAATATACGCTTTCTTTTGGGTTTCCGCAAAAAAGAGATTCGGTGTATGCTTTTTCGAACGCCCTCCTTCGTTGACACTTCGGGCGGGCAAGGCGGGATTAGTTTAATGGCAAAATAACAGTTTTCCAAACTGTGGTCGGGGGTTCGATTCCCCCATCCCGCATGAGCGAAGCGAATGGGAGATGAACATCGCACTTGAGTGCGATGTGTGGGGAATCGAACGCCGGAGCGTTATCGCGCAAGCTTGCGCGATCGCGAGGCGGTGCCCAGACAAACATTTGCGGCGGCAAATGTTTAGTCGCGGGAGATCCTCCATCCCGCACAAAAAAGCAAAATCCCGCCTCTATGGCGGGATTTTGCGCAAAACGATCAAAAAGTTATTTTACTGCGTCTTTGAGCGTCTTCGATGCTCGGAATTTCGGCACTCGCATCGCCTTGATCTGGATGGTCGCACCCGTTCGAGGGTTGCGGCCAGTGCGGCCTGCGCGTGTCTTCGCCTGGAAGATGCCCAAGCCTGCGATCGAGACTTCATCACCGCTCTTCAGGGTATTCGTGATCATGTCGATAATTGCTTCTACTGCGCGCTCGCCATCAGCCTTCGTGCAGCCGATGGTCGCTGCCACTTTTTCCACCAAATCCATTTTATTTGCCATAATGTTGTGTGTTAGGAAGTTATTTAATAATTAAAATATGCGCACTCGACCTTCCCAGCACCCATTTTGAGCCAATATTTAGGCATGTCAATTGACAAACGCCCCAAAACCACAGCTTTTGAGCCACAGAATCATTCATGAAAATATGGCTCAAAAGCTACCTTAAACCCCTTTCTCCCACACGATCTCAAAGATCTGCCGCATGGCATCGGCTGTCTGCTTGTCGTCGATGATGGTCGTCTGCAGCTCGCGTTCGTTGGTAATCCGTACGAAGTCATCGGCTATTTCGATCGACTGGGTAGGCGGGTACTCGTAATGCTTGAGGTATTTCACCTTGATATTCTCATGGTCCTTGGCCAATTTGACCATGTCGTTCTCGGTGTTACCTTCTTCTACGACGATCTGGAAAGAAATTCCTTCGGCAACGGCTTTCCTATCCCACTTCTCATACAAGCGGAGGACTTTTTCATCGACATCTTCCAGGTTGCTATAGAAACAACGGAGCGTTTTGCCGATAAGCTTGTCATATTTGTAATCACACGCCTGCGCAATTCCGTTCACACCGTTGAAAAATAGCACGTCGGGCCTCCGGCCGCCGAGCGAGTGCAGTTGCGGCACGATGCTTCGCACCGATTTGAGCCTTGATTCCTGCTCGGCGAGATATTCAGAGATGTCCCGCGGCGCAAACAGGGCTTTCTTGGCGTGCGGCACCTTAAGCACGAGCCCTTTCTTGCGTAAATCCTCCAAGATCACGTACACCGTCGGCTTTTTGACGCTGCATTCTTCTGCAATTCGATATGCAGTGCCCGTACCCAGGGAAAGCAGTGCTACATACACAACTGATTCTTTCTCTGTAAGCCCGATTGCTTCCAGCTCTTTTGTAAATCCCGCCTGCCTCGACATACGCGCATCCTACGCAATTAATGAAAAGAGTCAATTATTTTGACTATTTTCTGCTATTGTTCGCTACCCCCTCGCAGAGATACCTTCAAACACCTCGTTTTCAGTTAAATTTATTGACGTTTAGCGGCTGTACAGCAACTCTGTCATTAGTTTATGAAAGGAGAGCGGCAATGGAATGCACAACGGGTCAGGAACTATTCGCGTGGGGAATACTGTATGCCGCACTGTACATGGTGTTGTTAGCCGGAAGTTTCGTCTTGGCTGACAGCATCACCGATCGACGGCGCGGAAGGTTTATAGAAAAAGTGAAGCGAGTCGTAGACCAAAAGATTAGCGAGTTGAACGAAGAGGAGAAGGAGCGGTTGTTTCAAAAGCTGCTTAACGAACGATTGGAGAAGAAAAATGCTTGATGCACACCTTCTGCTCGCCATCTTGTGTTTTGCTCTTTTGCTCGCGATTGATCCTCCAAACAAGCTTATCCGAGAACTCGCGCTGCTAACGATCCAATTTATTGGAGGGGCAGCCGCCCTTCGATACTTCAATATCTGGTAGCGCGAACATCTAACTGAGCTGAGCGGCCACACTAGGTCGCTCTTTTTTACCTTGCGTATCCCCCTGAACCCAAAAAGGATAGATAAATGGGGAAAAGGGGAGGTAAAGGGCAGGCGATAACTCTTATCGCGCGTACTCGATAACCCTTGTCTCTCTAATTACACTGATCTTGATCTCGCCGGGGTATTGCATGTCTTTTTCTATCTTGTCGGCGGAAGTATAATGCGTGCATGGGCTGGTGTTTTGCAAAAGTAAACGGCAAGCTAGCCGAAATATATTTTCGTCACAAAAAGAATGGCGACCCCGTTATACAGGGTTTTTGTTATATAAAACAAAATGAATACAAAACTAAAAGAGAAAAACAGCATATTAAAATCGATACCAAACGATACCGTTTTACGTATCGGAACAAAAAGTATTTCGATCAGATCAGGCGAAAGCCGGTAGCGGTAGGCTCTTTCCGTTAAGATCAAAGCAAATTCAAAAATTCGTCTGGAAGTATTTCAATGTCCCGCAACATTTTCCGCAGTAATCCGCGGCCGATGTCTTCACCGCCATGGATTGAGACCACTGTCGCGCGGCCGTCGGGATGCACATAGAATGCGTGTGATCCAGCCTGCCTTGTTTTGGTGAAGCCAAGCTGTCGCAGGACGCGGATCAGGTCGCGAGTTTTCAGCATCGGCATACGGCCGGAAGCCATACTCGTGCTAGACAATTACCGTATCGATCCCTACGAACGACGGCTCATAGGAGAATTCTCTGATCTGGCGACGATACGCTGGATTCGCTTTTGATTCTGCAAGGCACAAGGCAATAACTTCGCGCACGTTTTTCTTGAGTTCCTCCATCGTTTTTGCCTGCGTGTGGCATCCGGGAAGTGCTGGGATATCGGCGATGAAGTACCCGTCCTCGTCTCTCTCTATCACGATTTTGAATTGTCGCTTTGCCGCTTTCATGGGGTCAGTATAACACAACGCGATTAGCGAGCGTACTCAATTACTCGAGTCTCTCTTATCACACTGATCTTGATCTCGCCGGGGTATTGCATATCCTTCTCAATTTTGTCCGCAATATCTCTTGCGAGTTTGCGAGCCTCGAGGTCGGAGATCGCTTCTGGCTTCACAATGACGCGCACTTCGCGCCCGGCTGCGATCGCATAGCTTTTCTCGACGCCAGGCTGCGAGTTGGCAATGGACTCAAGCTCGGTCAAACGCTTGATGTAATTCTCGGCCGAGTCGCGGCGAGCGCCAGGGCGGGCGCCGGAAATCGCGTCCGCAACCTGCACGATCATGCTCTCCGGAGTCTCGTACGGATACTCCTCATGGTGCGCCTGCATGGCCTTTACCACTTCCTCGCTCACGCCGAATTTCTGCAAGATGCGTCGCCCGATCTCAACGTGCGTGCCCGGAACCTCGTGGTCCACCGCTTTGCCGATGTCGTGGAAGAGCGCGCCTGCGCGTGCGACGCCGACGTCTGCGCCAAGCTCTTCGGCGAGCATGCCAGCAAGGTGCGACATCTCGACGGAGTGATCCAAGACATTTTGGCCATAGCTTGAGCGGAAATAGAGGCGGCCCAAGATCATCAGGAGTTTCGGATCGATGTTGGGGACCTTGGCATTGAAGGCGGCTTCGGCGCCTTTTTTCTTGATGATGTTGTTGATCTCACCTTCGGCTTTTTGCACCGACTCCTCGATCTTTGCAGGCTGAATGCGTCCGTCCAAGATCAGGTTTTCCAGAGCGATGCGCGCGATCTGGCGGCGGATAGGATCGTAGGATGAGAGGGTAATGGTGCCCGGCGTATCATCGACGATGACATCAACACCAGTCGCTCGCTCAAAGGCGCGGATGTTGCGGCCTTCTTTGCCGATGATCTTGCCCTTGATCTCGTCGTTGGGAAGGGAGATGGTGGTCGCCAAGACATCAGAGACGACTGAATTGCCGAGGCGATGCACGGCGGTCACCAGTATCTCGTTGGCGCGCTGCTCGAGCTTCTCGTTGCCGGAGATCTCGAGCTTGCGCATGCGACTTTCGATGTCGGATTCATACTGTTTCTCGACTGACTTGATAAGATCGCTCTTCGCTTCCTCAGCGGAGAGGCCGGCGATCTTTTCGAGCTTTTCCTGCTGCGCGCGCGCCATCTCTTCGGCCTTCACTTTCGCGCTTACAAGCTCGTCACTTTTCTTGCCAAGCGTCTCTTGCTCCGAATCGAGATTGGCCTGCCGCTTGTCGAGCATCTCTTCTTTGCGCACCAAACGCTCTTCTACCTGCTTTAATTCCTGGCCACGCTCTTTGAGCTCGCTGGATGTTTGCGTCTCTTTCTCTTTGGCGCTTCGCTCGGCTTCCTCAGTGATTTTCTTGGCGCGTTCTTCCGCGTCGAGCATCATTTTGCGGATCTGAAGCTCCATCGAACCACGCTTGCCCAAGAGGATGAGCATTCGTAAAAAGTAACCAACGGCAATACCAACGACACCCGAGAGGGCGAGAAGGAGGAAAATGATTTTTAATGACATACGCGGATTATGCCGCGTGAGTCTTTATGTGCGCATCAAAACTACCAAGATTTGGGACTCATGAGTAAGTTGAATTGAGGCTACATGCGGCTCACAGGCGGAAACAAAATTGAATTTCATACACATACTAATGGGGTACGGGCGGAGTATACCATCTAACTAGTAAATAGAAAGTAGTTAGTAGAAAATAGCGAAAATACCCAGCAAATACAAGCCATTTCGCAACTACTAACTACCGACTACTATCTACTAACTACGTCAAGATTTTGTCGACGACGCCGTACTTCACCGACTCATCTGCATTCATGAAGAAGTCGCGGTCCACGTCGGCTGCGATCTTGTCGAGCTTCTGGCCGGTGTTTTTCGCTAATATTTTATTGAGCCGCTCGCGCAGCTTCAGAATTTGCTTCGCGGTTATCTCGATGTCGGTCGCTTGGCCCTCGGCGCCACCGGAAGGCTGGTGGATCATCACTTCTGCATTGGGAAGGATGAAGCGCTTGCCTTTCTCTCCGGCCGAGAGGAGTACCGCTGCCATCGAAGCAGCCATACCGACGCACACCGTCGAGACGTTGGGCTGGATGTGGTTCATGGTGTCGAGGATCGCGAGGCCAGCAGTCACCATGCCGCCAGGGGAGTTGATATAGAAGGAGATATCTTTCTTGGGATCTTCTGATGCGAGGAAAAGCAGCTGTGCCACGACGAGATTGGCAACTTCGCTATCGATAGGGCCGCCGAGAAAAATAATGCGCTCTTTGAGCAGGCGCGAATAAATGTCGTATGCGCGCTCGCCCATCGAGGTTTTCTCGATGACCATGGGCACGAGCATTTGCGAACGTGTTGCGCCTAATTGCGAACGGGGGGTGGCGGTTGTCATTGAGGCATCCTAGCAGATTCGTCCTCGAATTCAAAACGGCATTAATTACCGAGGTCGATTTTGCCGCCGGAATTTAGTTCGGAGGAAGTGGTAGCGTTTATCGTTGTGCTGCTTGAAGAGGTAGTAGTAATCGTTGTCGCGCTGATCGCGTGCTCGTCTTCGTCACTGCGGTCCCTGTGCTCAGAACTATCCGCGACGTTGACGCCGCCGGCGACGAATGCGCTTGTTTCAACTGCTGTGCGCAGTGCCGTGCTGAAATCCGAGAACGCTCCTGCCTTGTCGCCGCGCGCATCGGAACGCTCTCCAGCCTCAAACGCCTCTCGTGCTACTTTGAGCTGGCCTTGCGCCTGCGCTTTTGCCTGCGCATTGAGGCGCTTTTGGGTGCGCACGAGTAGATCTTTTGTGTTGTCGATCTTCGCCTTTGCAGATGATCGTTTGTCTTTTGCGACGGCCCCGACTGAAACAGAAGTGCCTTCCTTTATCTTATTTTCGAGCCTCGTCTCTTTATCGGTGCTCACCCCTGCCGCGATGTGTACGGAATCAATGACAGCCTCCACGTGCGCTTTGACATTGTCCCCGTCGGCTAGCTTTGCCCGCACGGAATCAAGCACTTCTTCGTGCGCGCGAAGTGTTGCGCCGATGTTGGTCTCGATCTCGGTTGCCGCCGCAAGGTCATTGTCTCCTTCGAGCTCTGCGCGGTCCGCTATAGCAGTCTTCAGATGTTCCTCGAAGTTCGAATTGATCTCTGCTTGCGCACGTGCGGTGAGTTTGCCTTGGACGGCAAGAGTCGCGGCTTCTTGCAAGCGGCGGCTCGCGCGATCTACCGCCCAGTTGGCCTTGTCTTTCGGGCCGCTCATGAGTGCTGCCCGCACTTCTTCCGTAACGTGGACTTTGACGGGATAGAGTATGTCGCCCGGAAGCGCCGTTTCTGCCGCGCTTGCCGTACTTACGCCCAGAGCGAGCATAAGTGCTGCTGCAAACACGGAGCTCGTGTGCGCGCGCCAATACGCAGGTGCCTGCGAAACTCGTTCCTCGGAAATAGGAGATCGTATCGGGCGGATTTTCATGTATTCAGAAAGGTGCGCGCGCATTAACGCTCGCTCCTGAGGCTCTAGGGCGACTTCCGTCGCAGCCTTAATCTGCGCCGCAACCACAGGGTCATCGCGACCTTGTTTTATTTTGAAAAAGTCTGTGAATTTCATACGATCTTGTTTTTGTTGTCTGGCCCTAGGATGATTCGCAATTTCTCGATGCCGCGGTGGATCCTAACCGACACAACATTTTCCGAAAGGCCCGTGATCCGCGCGATCTCCTTGGGTGGGAGGTCTTCGGTGAATCGCAGCAGTATGATGTCGCGATACGTTTCATCGAGCTGATCAATACCTTTCCTCACACGAGTCATTTCAGCCCGCGCGATCATTTTCTTGTCACTCTCCTGCTCTTCTTGCACGGTGAATCCCTGATCGTCGATCAAGGCATCAAGCGAGACCGAGCGCTTCTTGCGATACACATCTACGACGAGATTGTATGCAGTTCGAAAGAGGAATGGTTTCCACTCCCGCACCTCTCCGCCCTCGACACAGAAGTCCCATGCGCGAGTAAACGTTTCTTGGGTCAGATCGCGAGCTATCTCGCGGTCCGATATCTTCATCGTGAGGAAGCGAAAGATCGCGGTCGAATGTGCATCATATGCAGCGAGAAATTCCTTCTCCCGCTCTTCTTGAGACGCTTTTTTCATATCAATCTTACTTACCTTAACAGAGGGAGGGGCATTCAGCGAGCTAGTTTTGCTCAAGAAACCGCAGTGTTGCGTCGTTTCTCAGGGCATGGGCGATATGGGCTCGCAGAGCATTCGGGTCTGCTTGGGGGTAGTGCTTGCGGGCGTTCTCAACTTCTTTCATGAGCATACCCTCATCAGGCTCGATCCCTTCTTTGCGTGCGATCTCGGTGAGAATGAGACGCACTCGCGCGCGCTTGTCTGCAGCGTCTTGCCACGAAGCCAGAAGCTCTTCGCGCGTTTTCTTCGCTTGCGCGAGATATGATTCGAGCGTTTGTCCGACGCGGGTAAGATCGTCTTTGAGGCGCGCTTCCATGTCGCCGAGCTCGTGATCTCGCAGCGCCAGCGGATAGCGGATCGTCGAATCTTTCACGAGCTCATCGAGGATCGCAGCACGTCTTTTCTCGGATGCCTGCATTTCCTTTTCGGTCTTGATGTTCGTTCGCAGCACTTCAGAAAATTTCTCGGCGTTTTCGTATCCAAGCGATTGCACGAACGCATCGTCGAGCGCCGGCAGATCATCCTCTGCAGCGGCGCGCGACTCCTCGGCCGCTTTTTGTGCCTCGGCGCCAGCTTCTATCTTTTCGATGCGTGAGCGCTCGCGCCGCAAGTGCACAAGGGCCTGCTTGTGTTCCTCATCTGATACGGAGATCTCCTCTTTTTGATCGGTGTGTTTCTTGGCTATTGTTTTGTAGTCAGGCAATTCTACTGATGGGGCTAAGGCTGCGCGCGCGGTAAATATGAGCGGCTTGCCGGCTTGTGGTGCATCGGTCGTTACCCGCGGGGACTCAATGATCATCGCTTTTTGCGCCGCGAGAAGCTCTGGCAATTCATGCTGGATCGCGTGCTCTGCCGCTTCGCGCAGGATCGCGGATTCGCCATACACTTCGACTATACGCTCCTCGGGCGCCTTTCCCGGCCGGAAGCCATCGAGCTTTGCACCCTTTTGGATCTCTTTGAGCGCTCCCGCGCGATAGTGGAGCATCGCTTCCGCGGGAATCTCCGCCTTGACTTCGATCTCCCAACGCTCCTCGTCGCGCGAGACTTGTACGTTCTGCAATTGCATCGGGGGAGTCTAGCAAAAGTTACTACCTAATCCAAATTATTGTGGGCATTTCTCAACATGGGTGAGTGTTTCGCCTGTCGATTCTATCGGTGTGCGGTATGAACAGATAGAACAACCGTTAGCCATCTTCTTCTCCGCAACAGCCGGGCCAAATGTATCAGA
>MFKV01000016.1:12272-39517 GCA_001781105.1 Candidatus Kaiserbacteria bacterium RIFCSPHIGHO2_01_FULL_54_36
GGGCCAAATGTATCAGAAGGAGTGCAGAGCGAATCACCTGGAATATAGGGCGGGGGATTTTGTTGCTCATTCAAATGCGCGCCCCAAAAATAAAGCGCGCCGACGATGAGAAGCGCGATAATGATGATAGTGCCGATGATAGGGCCGGCAGAAGATTTTCGTCCTGCTGGGAGAAGGTGATCGGTCGGGTCGAAAGAAGTTTGGTTACCCGGAGGCATACCGCTAGTATAGCGGTCAGGTGCCAGGCATGGTGTCACAGAAAGGGGACAACCGCACTACGGCTTTAGGAACGGTACCAAGAGGAGTGCGACGATGTTGATTATTTTTATCATTGGATTAATCGCGGGGCCTGCGGTGTCTTTGTACGGGTCGCCGACCGTGTCGCCGGTCACTGCGGCCTTGTGTGCATCCGAGCCTTTGCCGCCATGGTGGCCTTCTTCAATGTGTTTTTTCGCATTGTCCCATGCGGCGCCGCCGGTCGTCATGGAGATCCCGACGAAGAGCCCCGTCACGATGGTGCCGACCAGAAGGCCGCCAAGCGCTGCGGGCCCAAGCAGCAAACCGACCGCGATCGGGACGACGACGGGAATGAGCGCGGGCACGATCATCTGCCGTAGCGCGGCTTTGGTCACGATATCAACAGCGCGGGAGTAATCTGGCTTTCCGGTGCCTTCCATAATGCCTTTGATCTCGCGGAACTGGCGGCGCACTTCTTCAACGACCGCTTTGGCCGCATAGCCGACCGCGCTCATCGCCAGCGAGGCGAAGAGGTATGGCAAGAGGCCTCCGATCAAGAGTCCGACGAGCACTCTGGTATTGGAGAGATCAAACACCGTAGAAATACCGCTCCCGCGCAAGGCCTCGGTGTATGCGGCAAAGAGAACCATGGCAGCGAGCCCGGCTGAGGCGATCGCATAGCCTTTGGTAACGGCCTTGGTGGTGTTGCCGACGGCGTCCAGCGGGTCGGTGATATCGCGGACCGATCTGTGCAGCTTCGCCATCTCCGCAATGCCTCCCGCGTTGTCGGTAATGGGGCCAAAGGCGTCGATCGCGACGATGATACCCGTGAGCGAGAGCATGGACATCACCGCAAGGGCGATGCCGTAGAGACCGGCCAAGTGATAGGTGAGCAAGATCGCAGCAACGATGGTGAGAACAGGGAGCGTCGTTGCCTGCATGCCTACCGCGAGGCCGTGGATGATGTTGGTGCCGTGCCCCGTAGTCGAAGCCTCTGCGATGTCGCGCACGTGGCGGTACTTGGTTGCCGTGTAGTATTCGGTGATAAGGACGATCGCTGCGGTAACGACGAGGCCAATGAGCGCGCAGTAGAAGAGATTGAGGACAGGATAGAGGCCGTTGCCTTCCATGAGGAGAGACGTAAGGGGATAGAAAGAGGCAGCCGAGAGAATACCTGTGACAATGAGCCCTTTGTACAAGGCGCCCATAATGCTGCCTGAGGAGCCCAAGCGCACAAACCACGTCCCGACGATGGTCGTGACGATCGAGGCGGCGCCAATGAGGAGCGGATAGATGAGCGCGTTGATGTAGCCGGGAAAGAGATACGCGCCGAGCAATATGACGGCGACCGCCGAGACGACGTACGTCTCAAAGAGATCTGCAGCCATGCCAGCGCAATCGCCGACGTTGTCGCCAACGTTGTCTGCAATAACGCCTGGATTTCTTGGGTCATCTTCCGGAATGCCCGCTTCAACTTTGCCGACCATGTCGGTCCCGACATCTGCGCCTTTGGTGAAAATGCCGCCACCAAGACGAGCAAAGACAGAGATGAGCGAGGCGCCAAAGGCTAATCCTGCAAGCGCGCCAAGGTCACGCGTAAGCATGTAAAAGCCGGTCACCGCGAGGAGCCCAAGGCCGACGACAAAAAGGCCGGTAACGGCACCGCCTTGAAATGCGATCGAGAGCGCTGGAGCAAGGCCGCTCTTCGCTGCCTCGGCGGTGCGCACGTTGGCGCGCACGGAAATATGCATGCCCACAAATCCCGCAACGGCTGATAGCACAGCACCCAACACGAATCCTTCTATCGTGTTCACAGAGAACTTTGTCAAATACATGAGTACCACGACGACGAGTGCGACGATCGCAACCGTGCGATACTGGCGCGAGAGATACGCTTTTGCACCGGCTTGGATGGCCTCAGCGATCTCAACCATTTTTCCTTCGCCGTCCGGCTTCGCCAAGATCCTCACTATCAAAAATGTGCCGTATGCGAGCGCCAAGAGCCCTGCTCCCACTGCGTACCAAAGATATATGTCTGCGTTCATAATGCGGTTATATGGTCAATAATTTCGCGTAATATAGGCTAAAAATCTTCATTTAGCAAATAGGAACGGTTGACCCCGTTAGAGGCTTCGAGAAATATATCACTCATCATCAAAAAATGAAGAAAACATGGTACGGTTAGCCTCTAACGGGGTTGACACCTCAGGTGAAGGGGTGTTAGGTACGGATAGGAACCCGTGCCGTCTGCGGGAATATGTCAGATGGATGCGTAACCAATAAAGGAAGATGTCATGAACGTAGAACCGTACGAGTTACGGGTCGTGACTCGAGCGGGAAGGTCACATCTTGAAGTGGCTTTTCCTATCGACGCGAAAAAGGATCTGCGGCCGGCTTGCCAGGCGGCACATCAGGCAGTAACGCAATTCGTCTCGGAATATCAGGATATCCGCCTGGATGCCACGCTCAAACAGGACAGGCTGGCATTCGCACACAGATCGCGGCCGTGCGCTGCGATCGTGCTCGACATCACCGTCCCGCCGGAATTCACGGGTCGGAGGTATGTCGAATTCGACGAACGAGCTTGCAAGCTCGTCGACGACATCAAGACTGCAGTCTTGATGCACTGACCGCGATTGTCGCGGTCACGAGAAAAAGAAGCGGGGCGCGACCAGATGGACGCGCCCCGCTAAGAATTTCTGACTTTAATTATTCCGCGTCCTTTTCTTTCGATTCGTCAGTTCCTTCCTGCTGCTCCTCTACCTTTTCAGATGCGATATCGCGGTCTTGGGCGACAGGGTCGATATTTTTCTCGCCCGTGTCTGCCGCTGCGTCATCTGTGCCCATCTCTTTCTTAGTTTCCTCGAAGCCACTCTCTGGCTGCGAGATATCTTCGACATCGGTCGGCTGCACTGCTTTCGGCTCCGAAGCATCAGCAGCAGCGATCTCTTCGCCACCGGCTGAACGGATATCTATTTTCCATCCTGTCAGACGCGCGGCGAGGCGCACGTTTTGGCCGCCGCGGCCTATGGCGAGCGATTGCTGGTCTTCCGCGACCTGCACTTCTGCACGACCTTCCTCTTCGTTGAGCTCGAGAGCGAGTACTTGCGCGGGCTTCAAAGATTCTTTGACGTAATCAGCGGCGTTCTCGGACCACTCGACGACATCGATCTTCTCACCACCGAGCTCGCTTGTCACGACCGCGACGCGCACGCCGCGCTGGCCCACCAAGGCACCCACAGGATCCACGTGATCGTCGTTGGAAAATACTGCGATCTTGGCGCGGCTGCCTGGCTCGCGCACGATGCCTTTGACCTCGACGATGCCGTTGGCCATTTCCGGCACTTCGGCTTCAAAAAGCTTGGTGAGGAATCGCGGATGCGAGCGCGAGAGGCGAATGAATGTGCCGCGCACGCCCTCATCTACTCGGAGAAGAAGTGCGCGCACGCGCTCGCCTTGGCGATAGCGCTCGCCCGGGATCTGTTCGTCGTACGGAAGAATGGCGGTCGCGCGGCCGAGGTCGACGAAAAGGTTGCCGCGCTCGAATCGCTGCACGTGGCCGGTCACGATGTCGCCTTCGCGTTGGCCGTATTCGGTGATGATAGAGGCGCGCTCTGCTTCGCGGACTTTTTGCATGATGACTTGCTTTGCGGCTTGTGCCGCGATGCGTCCGAAATCTTCGCGCGTCTCGAGCGGGAAGGAGATCTCCTCATCGAGCTGAGAATCTTTTTTGATGCGGCGTGCGTCTTCTATCATGATGTGCTGTTCGGGATTGAAGCGCGAGCGGTGGTCGTCATCGCCAGTCGCTTCCTCGCCCTCTTCTCGCACAAGCGTCTTGTCTACGACGATCTTGGCCTGACGGAATTCCATCTCGCCGGTTTGCGGATTGAAAGTAGCGCGGATGATCTGGCCGCGCTTGCCGTACTCACGGCGATACGCGGCAGCAAGCGCTGTGGCGAGTGCGTCGATAACCGACTCGCGTGAAATACCGCGCTCCTGTTGAAGCTCGTCGAGGGCTGAGTTCAATGATTTGAGGTCAAATAGAGCCATGTTAGAGATTCTTAACGAATGATAACGAGTTTAGAAGCTCTTACACCCTGTTAAATCGCCGCATTGCGGCGCCTCGCCAAAGGCGAGGATTTAACAGGGTTAAGAATTTGTAATTCGCTTCGCTCATAACAACTTCTAAAAAAAGCGTCCGCCAGCGGCGGAACGAATGAGGGCAGTATATAGATGAGGCGAAAAAAGTCAAATGCAGTGGGGCCCCGTCCCACTGCATTTTGGTTCGCGCTGAGGCTACTCCTGCGTCTTGCGGCCCCTATGCTCTCGACAAAACCCCCAGATTCTCCAATGTTTTCGCGAGCCGGTCGGCCGTCAGGAGCGCGATCACCTGACACTCATCGTCGGGATTTTTCGCGCGCTCGGTGAGAGCATCCTTGAACTTCTTGAGGTATTGGGGGTCGACACGGAACATTGCCACTTCCGACGTCAGGATCACGTTGCACGCCGTCTCAACGACATTGGATCTCGGACTGTTGAGGCAGTTAAGCAGAGTATCGAGCTCTTTCGAGCTAATTTCAGTTTTCCGTTTCTGCGTCGCCATACTGTCCTCCGATTGCGCCTCAGCGCTGTTGCGGGAACGGTGAACTCTTTCCCGCCGCATTGATAGCACGAACGGCTCAATTCCGATAGGGAGTGGGCTCAATTACACCATTTGAGCCTATTTGGCCTTGAGATACGAGACGGCTTTTCCTCGGTTTCCGACCTGTCGCAGACGCCCTTCTTTCTCCAGTATTGAGAGGTAACGAGTCGCCGTCGGCTTTGATACGCGAAGGAGCTTTTGGACGTCGGCATTCGTAACTTTGCCGTTCCTATTCAATTGCTCGGCGATGCGCTCGAGTTTTTTCTGTTTGCGCTGCTGGATAGCGGCGCGGGCTTTTATCAAAAGCTCCTGGACGATGTTCGGGCTCGGGACTGGTGCCGCGATTACGGGAGTTTCAACAACAGGTGATGCCGGCGGCTGCGGAGCGGCAGCCGCCGGCTCTCCACTCGGTTCAACTGCCGGTGTCGTAACAGTTTCACTCGGGCTACTCGCTTCTACTGCTGGTGATTCGGTCACAACTTCTGGCGGCGCCTCCCGTTCCACGGGCCCGACCCCTTCGGCGGACTCAGGGCTGGCAGGCTCACCGCGAGCAGGTTTAGGGTGAACCGGCGTCGCGCTTTCTACTGGAGCCGACGTTTCTTCGTCTGCCATGAAGTAAGCGTAGCAGAAATTTTTTCAACGAAGCTTCCGAGCCATTTCTAGCTGGTGCAGGCTGTACTTTCCCTTCGGGGTCTCCCACTCGAAATATGTGTCCTTACCGGTAAACTCGAACTTCAGGCCTTTGTAGAATGTATGCAGATCTTCTTTGCTCGCTGCGACTTGTAGCGTGACATTTTTTTCTGGGTTCATTGTTCTTCGAGCGCCGTGGAGCAGGGGTATTCCCGCACCGCGCGCTTCGGGCTTTACAAAAAAACTGATCACCGTGTTGCTTTCAGGTGTTTCTTCCCATTGCAGAATGCCGACAACCAAGTTATTTTTCTTCGCCACAAGAAACTTGCTGCCTTTTTCGGTCTCGATGTCCTTTTTAAAATTTTTCAAAAGCCCTATCTCACGTGCTTGTTTGAAGAGATGTTCGACTGCCTCGCGATCGGCTCCCCGTTTTTCGTCCACCATCGATGCTACCCAACCCTCCTCAATAACCTTCAGAATTTCTTCAGCGTCTTCGGGCTTTGATCGGTCCACGATCACCTGTTCCCGAATTCGATCTTGAGAACTGCCCATGTCCCGCATTCTACCTGATATAATTTGTGCATGTATATTTCGGATACGCACTTGAAATCATTCCTCGCAGACGCGGGGCTGGTGTCGCAGAAAGATTTTGACAACGCCGAGGCGGAGGCGAAGCAGACTGGGCAGCCGGTCGGCGACATTTTGACGGCGCACAATTCGATTGGCGAAGACGAGCTGCGCCGCACGTACGCATACATCCTCGGAATACCATTCGTCTCACTCGTCGGTACTATCATCAAGTACGACACGCTCTCCCTCATCCCCGAGCCGATCGCGCGGCGCAACAACATCATCGCATACAGCCACAAGGGCGATGAGCTCGAAGTGGCAATGCTCGATACCGATGATCTGGCTGCTATCGATTTCATCAAGAAGAAAACGCATCTCAAGGTCTTGCCGCGCCTCACCGATGTCGCATCCATTAAATCCGCACTCAAGCAGTACCAGCAGGGGCTCAAGGATAATTTGGGCGACGTCATCGGCCGCGAGACTGCGGCGCTCGAGAAAAGTGCAGCGGATCTCGCTGCGGCGGGCGAGGGGAAAGAAGTGGATCTCAAAGAAATGGCGGAGGGCGTGCCTGCGGTGCGTATTGTGGAAACTCTCATCCGCCACGCCAATGCGCAAAACGCCTCCGACATCCACGTCGAGCCGCTCGAAGACTCGCTCCTCATTCGCTACCGAATTGACGGCATCTTGCACGACGCAATGGAGCTCCCGAAGCATGCTGCCGCCGCGATGACCGCGCGCATCAAGGTCTTGGCCAACATGCGGCTCGACGAGCACCGCCTGCCACAAGATGGACGCTTCGGCGCCGAGTCGGGTGGCGAGAAAGTGTCGTTCCGTGTCTCAATACTTCCTACCTACTATGGTGAAAAGATCGTGATGCGCCTTTTGCGCGATTCCATCTCCGGGTTCACGCTCGAAAGTATCGGCTTCCATGGCTCCGGATTGGAGCGCATGCACGAAGCGATGAGAAAGACCACGGGTATGATCCTCACGACCGGCCCCACCGGCGCTGGAAAATCGACGACGCTCTATACCTTGCTCGACATCGTCAACACGCCCGGCGTCAATATTTCCACCATTGAAGACCCGATCGAATACCAAATGTCGCGGATCAATCAGACGCAAGTGCGGCCCGACATCGGATTCACCTTTGCCAATGGTTTGCGTAGCCTCGTGCGCCAAGACCCGGACATCATCATGGTGGGTGAGATCCGCGACAAAGAAACAGCGTCGCTCGCCATCAATGCCGCCTTGACCGGCCATCTCGTGCTCTCCACCCTGCACACCAATTCTGCGGCAGGCGCCATCGCGCGCTTGCTCGACATGGGGGTCGAGCCTTTCCTTCTTGTCTCGACACTTCGCGTCATCATCGGCCAGCGCCTCGTGCGCAAACTTGCGGCAGATAAAGAGAAGTTGGAACTGTCCCGTGACGAACAAACACAGCTCGAGCGCGTCATAGATCCGGGCGTCGTCTTGAAGGCGCTCAAAGAGGAAAAGATGACAGCCGCGGATGCGACGTGGAAGACCATTCCTTTCTACAAGGCAAAGGAAAACGGCCAGACACCTAGTGGCTACTCGGGCCGCGTGGGCATCTATGAGGTGTTGCCGATGACTTCGACCATCAAGGAGCTGGTGATGAAAAATGAAACGGGTGACGCGATAGAAAAGCAAGCGAGAAGCGAAGGAATGCTCACCATGAGCGAAGACGGCATATTTAAGGCAGCTCAAGGTGTCACAACAATAGAAGAAGTGCTGAGAGTCATTACAGAGTAATAACGCGGAAGGATTCGTACGACAAACTAGACCAGACAAGGTTAATTTCTATACGATGGCGCTGGCGTCCCTTGCTGAATTACGTAGCCAAATTCTTATCGCTCGTGATCTGGCATACATTTCGCAAGATATATTTCTTTCGCTTGAACAAAAAGCAGAAGCAGTCTCGCAAATGATGTCCGGACTGATCCGAACTGCACCGAGTAAGTAACAGAGTTCCAATTTTCGCGGAATACGGTATACGGAATACGGTATACTTTCAATAATGAGCCGGTTTACCTACACCGCTGAGAAAGCGGATGGGGAAGTATACAAAGGCCTTGCTGAGGCGGCGGATCGCTTTGAGCTCTATGGCATCGTGCGCCAGGAAGGTGGCAAGCTCATTTCGGTAGAAGAAACTTCCAGTAAGAATTGGATGAGCATGGCGTACTGGAACTCCCTGCTCTCACACATCTCCGAGTACGAGAAGATCCTCATGGCTCGCAATTTGGGGGCGATGCTCAGCGCCGGATTGGCGCTTGCCCGCGCGCTCTCCGTCTTGGAGCGCCAGACAAAAAATGCAAAGATGTCTGCCGTCGTCTCCGAGATCGCTTCCGACGTGCGCCGCGGTGAGACACTGCACGCGGCGCTCGCCAAATTCCCGAAGGTATTTCCGAAGCTCTTCGTTGCGATGGTGCGCGCGGGCGAAGAAGGTGGAGACTTGGCCGCCTCGCTTCAGGTCGTATCAGACCAGATGGAGCGGATGTATTCGCTCAAGAAAAAGATCCGCGGCGCGCTCATCTATCCGGTAGTCATCCTAATCGCGATCTTCGGCATCGGCGCGCTCATGATGATCTATGTGGTGCCCACGCTGGCGCAAACATTTGCCGAAATGGACGCTGAGTTGCCTACCTCAACGCAGATCATCATCGGCATCAGTAATTTTCTTGTGGAATATACGGTCGTCGCGTTCGGCTTGGTGATCGGCAGCGGCGTTGCTTTCTACTTTGCCGCACACACAGCCGTAGGGAAGCGCGGGCTCGACTTCCTTTTCTTGCGCTTACCCCTTATCGGCCCAATGGTCCGCGAGGTGAATGCCGCGCGCACCTCGCGCACGCTCGCCTCGCTCCTCTCATCGGGAGTAGACGTCATCACTTCGATCGATATTGTCCGCGAAGTAGTCCAAAATTCGGATTTCCAAGAGGTCCTCAAGGATGCCTCGAAGGGAGTAGCCGGTGGCGAATCGCTTTCGAAGGCATTTGTGCGTCGCGAAGACCTCTATCCGGCATTCGTGGGCGAGATGATGGCGGTCGGCGAAGAGACCGGGCAGGTCGCAGAAATGCTCAAGCGCCTCGCGCTCTTTTATGAAGAGGAAGTGGACCGTAAGACAAAAGACCTCTCCACCATTATCGAGCCTTTTCTCATGATCATCATCGGCGCCGCGGTCGGCTTCTTCGCTGTTTCCATGATCACGCCGATCTACCAGCTTTCTGAGAACATCTAATGCGTATACCGTATGACGTATACCGTATACCGCATAAAGAATTTCATTCGCGGAATACTGAATACTGAATACGGAATACCGAACCGGGGCGCGACGTTGCTCGACACTATCGTCGGGACCGCACTCATGCTCGTTATTTTTCTCGGCATCGCTGCGGCGTTCATCCTCTCGGTGGATGTCGTGACCAACAACAAAGCGCGCGGGAGCGCGATCGCACTTGCGAATGAGCGCCTCGAGTACATCCGGAGCCTCACGTATTCAGCAATAGGCACGTCCGGCGGCATCCCATCGGGCTCAATTGCACAATCAGAGATAGTGACGCTTAATGGCATCCCTTTTACGCGGCGCACACTGATCGAATACGCCGATGATCCAAGAGACGGCACCGGAGCGTCGGATTCCAACAACATCACGTCTGATTTCAAAGTAGTGAAGGTTGATGTGGCGTGGACCACGCGCACGGGGACGAGGCACATCACGCTCGTTTCGCGCTTTGAGCCGCCTTCGGGCATGGAGATCGCATGCACACCCCCGTGCGGGACGCTCACGATCTCTACGGTCGATTCCGGCTCGCAACCGCTCGCCGGAGCCTCAGTCTCTATCATCAATCCCTCTACCACTCCGGCTATTTCCATTAACACCTTTACCAATGCCAGCGGCACTGCCTCATTCATCGGCGCGCCTGCGGCAGCCGGCTATCGCATCGTCGTTACAAAAACAGGGTATTCGACGGCACAAACCTATAGCGCGACATCGCAAAACACCAATCCAAACCCGTCTCACCTTACCGTCTCGAATAATCAGACGACGACCGGCACCTTCCAGATCGATGTCCTCTCGAGTTTGACGGTCAACACGTATTCACACAACAACAACACATGGACAGACACATTTAGCGATTCAAGCAAGGTCGCTCCGGCGTCGACCAATATTGAAGTAAGCGGTAACCGCGCGCGATTTGCGGGCAATCAGCCGTGGACAGCGCCCGCGCAGCTTTTCTCGGTGGACATCATGCCGTCGGCTCTTTCACGGTGGGGCGTCTTTTCGTGGAACGATACGAAGCCGTCGGAAACGACAATTATCTATCATGTGTACTACCCAACGGGCTCCGGTCGCGCGCTCGTCCCGGACACGTACCTTCCCGGCAACAGTGCGGGTTTCGCATCGGCCTCAACGTCCGTTGACGTCTCTACGATACCCGCCAGCACCTATCCGAGCCTCATTCTCGAAGCGTACCTTGTGGCGCTGAATCCTTCGGCACCCTCGCCCTCGATCGAGGACTGGAGCCTGACCTACGAGAGCGGTACAACTATCGGGATTACGTTTTCTCTGCGCGGTGCAAAGACGATCGGCAGCGGCCCATCCGGACCGGTCTACAAGTATGACCAAAATCACACGAGTTCGGGTGGTACGATGTCGCTTCAAAATTTGGAGTGGGATTCTTACACGATGACCGTCGCCGATACCACCGGCTACGATATTTCATCCTCGTGCACACCCCAGCCCATATCGCTCGCACCGAATTCGTCCGCTACCGTGCGGCTTTTCTTTTCTCCCGATTCAGTAAACTCGCTTCTCGTCGATGTACGGAGTGGTACCGGAGCATTCATCTCCGGCGCGAGCATCAGGCTCACCAAGGGCGGGTCATATGACGCGACGAAAGTATCGGATGTATGCGGCCAAACCCTCTTCAGCGCTCTCACCAACGGCAATTACTCGCTTGAGGTTTCTGCCCCGGGGTATCAGACATTCACCTCTTCCGGCGTCGACGTGACGGGTACGACGAACTACTCGGTCTCTCTGCAATAGTATGACCCGCAAGAATTACCTGTACAGCGGAATGACACTTATCGAGACGCTCGTGTGGATTGCGGTATTCATTTCGGCAATGACGGCGCTCATGTCGTCGGTCCTCTATTTTTATCGCACAAGCAACTACACCATACAGCAGGCTTCCGCTACCGCCTCCGCCCAGCGCGGTATCGATCTGATGATCCGCACGATCCGTGAAGCATCCTACGCGAGCAACGGCGCCTACCCGATCGTGTCTATCGCCAATAATGATTTTGTATTCTACGCAGATATCGATGCTGACCTCGGCATCGAGAGAGTGCATTACTACGTGTCGGGTAACACACTCCAGAAAGGAGTCGTTGAACCAAGCGGGGACCCGCCCGTCTACAGTGGCGCAGAAGCAACCTCGACCATTTCTCAGGATGTCCGCAACATTGCACAGAGCTCTTCGCTTTTTGCATACTATGACAAAGATGGCACGCTCATCTCTAACTTCACAAAGATCGGCGATGTGAGGTATGTGTCGGCGAACCTGCTCGTGGATGTGGATCCCAACAAATCACCCATACCGCTTTCGCTCAAATCCTCTGCAGCGTTGCGCAACCTCATAGGAAAGTAGTAAGTAGAAAATAGTAAGTAGTCTATAGTAATTAAAATGCCATGAATTCCACTACTAACTACAAACTACTAACTACTAACTATTCCCGAGCGCAGCGAGGGGTAACCACCATGCTCGTCGTTGCCTTCATGGGCATCTTTCTCCTGATCCTGGGCACTATCACGAGCTACACATTCGAGCAGGCGAAGTATGGGCGTGCCCTCTACGGCCGCGAGCAAGCGCTCGCCATCGCCGAAGCTGGACTCGAATACTACCGCTGGTTCCTCGCGCATAACCCCAACGACCTGACCAACGGGACGGGGGGCCCCGGCCCGTATACGTACAGTGTGAGTGACCCTGAAGGAGGAGAGCTCGGGAGCGCATCTCTCTCTGTTACCAGCAACAGCGCCTGCGGGATCATTCAATCAATAGATATCACCTCGCAGGGCACATCGAACCTTAATCCTGTCTTCAAGCGCACGCTTTTCGGGCGATACATGCGCCAGTCCGTTGCGGCGTACTCATATCTACTCAACAGCAATGTGTGGGCGGGTCCCGACCGCAACATTACCGGGCCCTATCACTCCAACGGCGGCATCCGTATGGACGGCACCAACAACTCCGATGTCTCGAGTGCGGTCTCAACATGGTTGTGTGACGGCAACTACAACTGTTCTCCCACACAGAGCAATGCGCCGGGAGTCCTCGGGAGTGGAAGTGGTTCGGCGCTCTGGAAATATCCGATAGGATCAGTAGATTTTTCCGGCATGGCAACGAGCCTTACCAACCTCAAGACCTATGCGCAAGGCGGCGGGGGCATGTACTACGCGTCTTCGACCGGCTCCGTGAATAGTCGCGGCTATCATCTCATATTCAAATCCAATGGTACGGTCGACATATACCGCGTGACCTCTACCAACTCTGTGCCAAGCTACAATTCGCAGACGGGATGGAACCTGACCGAGTACAGCATCATAAAAACGCAGACGCTGCTAGGGAACTACACCGTCCCCTCGTCATGCAGATTGATCTTTCTCGAGGACCGCGTGTGGGTAGAAGGCGTCGTCAAAGATAAAGTAACGCTCGTCGCTGCCACGCCAGGTGATACGGCAACGACACCCGACATCTACCTTCTCAACAACATCACCTACGTGGCCCAGGGCGGCACATCGGGGTTCACCGCCATTGCTGAGGGAAATATACTCATCTCGCTCAATGCACCGACTACTATGGAGATCCACGGCGTCTTCAGCGCACACAGCGGGCGCTACGGCCGCAATTTTTACACCAACAGCTCATCGTATCCGTCGAACAAGCGCGTCGGCTCTTCGTGGTCCTCATACGTCCTGCGGAACCAACTGACGACCGTGGGTACTGTCGTCTCCAACTACCGCACAGGTACGGCATGGTCGGATGGCAGCTCGACGGTTTCGGGATTCCAGAGCAGGGTCGATGCGTACGACCAGCTGCAAGCCACCGATCCGCCGCCCTTTACCCCCGCGGCTTCGACGGACTACAGTTACGTACTCTGGAGGGAACAATAATGGTACAATCGCCGCATGAAATTCATTGTCGTCGCTAATTGGAAGATGAATCCGAGTTCTTTTCGCGAAGCAAAGGTACTTTTGGAAGCGACGAGGAAGGCAGCTGAATCTGCAAGGCACGCCAGCGTCATCGTTGCGCCGCCCGCGATATTTTTGCGCGATCTAAAGAAGGGCTACAAAGGGAAAAAGATCTCGTTCGCGCTCCAGAGCGCGCACTTCGAGGCGGGCGGCGCATACACAGGGGAGATCTCGCTCGCGCAGGGGAAAGATGCAGGTGCCACATACGCGATCATTGGCCATGCGGAACGCCGAGCGGCGGGGGAGAGCAACGAAGATACGCGCAAAAAGGTCGCTGCCGCGCTCGCGGAGAACATCACGCCCATTTTGTGCGTCGGGGAGACGAAGCGCTCAAACTCAGGGGAATATTTTGGCTTCATCAAGGAGCAGCTTCATGCGGGACTTGCCGACCTCAGCGGGACCGCGCTTGGTCGCATTATCATTTCATACGAACCGATCTGGGCGATCGGCGGCGAGAAGACGATGAGTCCACGCGACATGCATGAGATGGCGATCTTCATTCGCAAATCAGCGATCGAGATGCATGGCGATAAAGGTATGGGGATAAAAATAATCTATGGAGGCGCGGCGACGGAGAGTAACGCGGCGCAGATGCTACGGGAAGGCGATGTAAACGGGCTTCTCGTCGGACACGTGAGCGTAAATGCCGAGCGCTTCGCATCGCTCTTACAAGCTATCGAGGGAGCAGTATGAGCGGAGCGAGTGCTGCTCCCGAGACCCTGTTAAATCCTCGCACAGCGAGGCGCCGCATCGCGGCGATTTAACAGGGTGTAAGTTATTTCTAAACTCACTAAAGTTCGTTAAGAAAAACTAACATGAAGTGTATCGACGAAGTGCCAGCGGGTGAATTAAAAGGGAAACGGGTTTTCCTGCGCACCATTCTTAATCTTCCGACTGCTCCCGACGGAAGCGTTACCGATGTTTTCCGCCTCAAACGCGGATTCCCGACACTCGATTATCTTGTCAAAGCAGGGGCCAAGGTCATCATCGCGGGTTATTTTGGCCGCAAAGGAGAATCAATGCGTCCCGTTGCCGAGGCACTTCAAAACCTTGCGCCGCACATCAAGATGTATTTCTTTGGGACACCATTCGCTGAAGCCCCGAATGAAGCGGCTGCTCTCAGAGAAGGGGAATGTCTGATTCTTGAGAACACCCGTCGAGACCCCGGTGAGGAAACGAATGATCCAGAACTTGCAAGACTTCTTGCGAGCCTTGCAGACATATATGTCGGTGACTCATTGCCGGACTTCCATCGAATATATGCGTCTTCGGTCGGTGTCCCGAACCTTCTACCTGCATATGCCGGCCTTCTTCTGCGCGATGAAGTTCAGAATCTCATGAACGCGCGCTCACCCGAACACCCGTCGTTCGCTATCCTCGGCGGCGCAAAATTCGAGACCAAAGCGCCACTCATCCGCTCGCTCCTATCCTCGTATGACCACCTTCTCATCTGCGGCGCGATCGCCAACGACGTGTTCAAGGCACGCGGGCTCCCCACAGGTCGCTCGCTTATATCAAAAGAATTGCCTGGTGAAGATGTGCTCGACAATCCGCATCTTCTTGTCCCCATCGATGTCACGGTAGAAAATTCACAGGGCCAAGCGAAGGTAAAAAAACCAGAGGACGTTGAGCCAGACGACAAAATTGTGGATCTCGGGCCCGATACGGTTGCTCTGATCGCTCCGCACCTTGCAGCAGCCAAGTCCATTCTGTGGAGTGGGCCTACGGGCATGTACGAAAATGGATACATCCATTACACACAAGCGATTGCGGAGTTGATATCGAAAAGCGAGGCAAAAAAGGTCATCGGTGGTGGCGATACCATTGCAGCGATAGAGAAAACTGGCGTTGCACAAGAAAATCTTGGGTTCCTTTCGACCGGGGGAGGGGCGATGTTGGAGTATCTCTTGAAGGGCACTTTGCCTGGTATTGAAGTATTGAAATGAGTCGGCACGGCGGGAAGATGTATTCCCGCCGTGCCTACCGGCCGACCATGACCGCATCAATCAGTCGTCCTGGTTGATCGTGCGAAGCCCGCCATTGGGCAACATCACTCGAATATCCCAGTGGGTGGCCTCCGGACGAAAGAATCGAAGCGGTCGTACAATTTGGCAGCTCGGGAACCGCTCACCGAACCGCCGCATCAACACCTCAATGATTTCCGGGTTAGCCCATTCTTCGCAGACGCCTTCTTCGATACCGCACTTGAAAAACGGGATCAGCTGCTCAAGCATCTGAGCGTCCGAAACAGTCTCGGACGTTGACCTTGCCTTCTTCGCCATGGCTGCGTGTCCTTGCGTTGACGGATCTCTTCGACCCGTCCAAAAATATGCTGGGTAGTGAGGAGTCAGTCAAGTAGACCCTTGCGCCGGAGTTGAGTAAGAGGGCCCAACCAGCTGCGTCTTAGGGGTATAATCTAAGGCATAGCCTTAATACATCAATTATGATGCGTAATTTTTTTATAGCGTTAGCCATTGTAAGCGTAGTCGGATTTGGTGTCGTTGCCTCCCCCATAGCATCAGCCCAGACGGCGGATGAAATTCGGGTACAGATAGAGCAGCTTCTCGCACAAGTTGAGGAGCTCAAACGGCAGCTCGCGCAACTCACCACGACCACTGTACAACCCGATCCTACTCTCGTACCCAAACACCGCATTTGCAATATTATCTACCGCAACATGGCTCCTGGCACGCAAGGCGACGATGTCGTGAGTTTGCAGGAGTATCTCAAGAGCGAAGGATATTTTTCTGCCAACGCGACCGGCTACTTCGGGCCCATGACGGCGCAAGCGGTCGCAAAGTGGCAATCATCGCAGGGTGTCGCTGCAGTCGGCTCTTTCGGCCCCATGTCGCGCGAGCGTGTGAAAGTCTGGTGCGGGACCGCCGACCGTTTTTCAGCAACGCCGCAGCGCGGAGCAGCGCCGCTTATGGTTCAATTCAGCGCAAAAAGCTCGGAGCCATACGGTGGTCTTCAACAAGATCGATACTCAATAGATTTTGGCGATGGCACTGAGGAATTCCTAGGCGTTGTGCCGTTCGTCGGAGGTGGACCTTCTGCGTTGATGCACACAACGCACACATATACCTCGAATGGAACGTACACTGCAGTCCTCTATCAAAACAACAGAGGTGGTTGTTCTCCGGAAGCGGAAGCACAGGGATGTTTGGGGCCGCCTGCAAGTCACACGGCAATCGCGAAATTGCAGATACATGTCGGCCCCGTCGCTTGCACCAAAGAATATAAACCAGTCTGCGGCTCGAAGCCCATCGTCTGCATCACGACGCCATGCAACCCAATTCAGCAAACCTATGGCAACCGCTGTGAGATGAATGCCGACGGCGCGTCGTTCCTTTACGAAGGGGCATGCAAGAGAATTGAGCCGATCAGTTGTCCAATTCCAATGTGTATGTTGATCGGATGTCCGGATGGGCAACACAGGGTGGATGATTCGCCTATCTATAATGAACTAGGATGCCGCACGAATCACTGCGCGGGGCGATGTGTACCGAATGATACAACGAATCGTCCACCGACAATTTCCGGCTTCTCCGGTCCGACAACGCTTGCAGTAAATGCCTCGGGCACGTGGACGGTGAACGCGAGTGATCCCGAAAATGGCAACCTTACCTACAGCGTGGACTGGGGCGATGTCGCGTATCTCTTTAACAGTGCTCCGGCTTCAGCAATGCGTGAAGCATTCGTCCAAGCGACGACATTCACACACTCCTATGCGAGCGCAGGCACCTACCAAGTCGCGATCGCAGTACGCGACAGTGCCGGACAGGAAGCAAAAACCTCGAGCACGGTAAATGTAGGAACAGCAACAACGGCGATTTGTCCCGGACCCAAACCAACAACACAATGCAATGGCATGTGGGAGATTGGGTACAAGACAGACAACTATTATGGTGATGGATGTACGAAACGGTGGGCATGTCAACCGGTTGTCGCATGCACCGCCGACGCAATGCAGTGCCCCGATGGCTCGTGGGTAGGCCGCACCGGCCCTAACTGTCAGTTTGTCTGTCCGGGAAATACAGTCAGTACAAATGGTGATACCTCAATTGCTACGATCGAAAAAGGCACGCAATGCACGACGCCGTGGGGCAATCAAATTGTTGGGAGCGGTAATCAGGTCTCGTACCAGCCGTATTTTACCAATGGTCAATATACCTTCTCTGTGACAGTGCCAAAGATGCTTTGCTCAATGGGCAAATGGCTGAGATGCGACTACCAAGGCAACAGCTGCATCGCGTACTAAAGCGCCGCGCGGATTTTTTCACCCGTCTTTTCAAATTCTCCTTCCGCATACGGCCTACCCGGCCAGAGCGAGTGCGGGTCGTCTTTGAATCGTGGCATTACGTGCACGTGCG
Organism: Candidatus Kaiserbacteria bacterium RIFCSPHIGHO2_01_FULL_54_36; assembly: GCA_001781105.1. Classification (GTDB taxonomy): domain Bacteria; phylum Patescibacteriota; class Minisyncoccia; order Phycocordibacterales; family UBA2100; genus UBA10103. The sequence goes on from MFKV01000016.1 coordinate 29,992, forward strand.
CGTGGAAAATTACCTGGCCAGCGCCGGCGCGGTTGTTCATGCCGAGGTTGATGCCGTCAGTTTGTAGCGCTTTCTCCAATGCGTGAGCAACGACGCGCGATGTTTTCATCACCGCCGCCCAATTTTTCTCGTCTATCTCAAACACGTCGCTCGAATGTACTTTCGGTATCACGAGCGTGTGCCCGGGATTCACGGGATTGATGTCGAGAAACGCGAGCGTGGCTGCATCTTCATACACTATCTGCGCCGGTATCTCTCGTTTGAGTATTTTACAGAATAGGCAATTAGAATCCATTGATCCAGTATACCGCAACTGACCGTTCCAATCATTTCGCGACTGAAGAGGCAAAATCGAAAAATTGTTTCATCATGTACGCGATAGCATCGTCTTCGATGATGATCCCTACAGGGTTCTCACGGTCGTATGAGAAGATTGCTACCTTGTTGCTATAGATGCTGATGTCGCCCTCAAAGTTGTACTGTGGAGGCAAAAATTTCGTCGTGCGAATGAATCGCTCATCGTCTGCCTTGCTTCTCTTTCCTCCTTCTGTTTCCGGAGCGAGATCAACGCAGCGTATTCCAAGACGAGTGCGCTTCTTGAGGAAATACTCCAACCACGTTTCGTCGAGATTGCTGTACACGGCATCCATGCCAGTAATGCCGCGAAGGAATTTTTCGGGATTATTTTCCAAAATATCTTCGTATGCTTGTCGCACGCCTTCCACCCCTTCGAAAAATTGCACCTTCGGCACGGACCTTCCTTTCGAACGAAGTAGTTTTATTTGCGGGATGAGCTCCGCTATTTCTTTCTTGCTTTCTTCCAAGATCTCTCGTTGCCGTTCCACGTACGCGGGAAGCGATTCAGGCGCGATCGATTGATACCGGAACGCACCGTCCTTCTTGACTTGCGATGCCAGTCCTTTTGCCACGAGCTCGCGCAGGATGTCGTACGTCGTGGTGCGATTCAGCTTCGCCGCCTTGCCGATCGAGGTCACGAGCATTGAACCGCCGTTCTCAAGCAAGACACTGAGCACGGCTATTTGTTTCTCACTAAGGCCAAGGTTCTCAAACGTTTTCTTGAGGGGAGGGAACATATTACTGTTGTGGAAATATACCGACAGTTTATACCGCGACACCTTGACTGTCAAGCAATACATGGTATTTTAGCGCCGGTAGATGCCCACATTTGCTCCTTGAAAACCGAATTTGTGTGTTCGCCGTAGCCCGAAACCAGCTCTAGAAGGTTCCGGGCTGTGGCGAAAGCGCATGGTGCGTTTCTCGTTGCTGCGATTTACCCCAACGCGCCCAAGGAGGGCAACGACGATGTTCAAGAACTGGAAGGCAATCTGTAAAGTTGAGAGCTCCTACCTCAGGCTTCTCATGCTTACGGCTAGCGAGCCTGAACTCGCAAAGCTCCAGCGGGGATTTCCGGAGTTGTTTCAGGAAGAAAAGCCAGAACATCCGGGCCCTTTTCCGCTTTCATTCCTGCGAAAGATCGCTGAAGACCTCAAGGCAGACTGCTTCCAAGGCGATCCCCATCCGACTGACGCGTGGTGCGATATCGCCAATGCCCTTCCGAATCAGTTCCACGACGTTGGTTTGCCGTCCGAGTTCTGCGTGCATCCCGACCACAAGGACAACTTCTCGGCGGGTCATCGTCTGATGTCTGCGGAATTGATCAAGGCGTATTCGAAACTCCACAAGGGATATCAGATCGACATGATCTTTCCGTGGGGGCTGCGAATCGTCCACTGGGATGGCGTGCCGTACTTCCTCGGTGACTTCGATCACTGTAAGAGCTTCCTCGTCTATCCGGCGGCTCTTGTTGACGTGAACTCCTAATGCGCCCAAGGAGGGCATAGACGATGTACAAGAACTGGAATGCGATTTGTGAATGCGAAGACCCTGTGCTGAGGCTTCTGCTGAGCGTCAGTCAGAACCCTGCGATTCTCGCCGGTCTTCAACACGGCTTTCCTGAGTACTTCACGCAGGAGAAGCAGGCGGAGCCGCGAGCTCCACTCTCTGCCGTGCGCCACGCGATCACTCACAACACTTCGGCGGAGCTCACGATGGCCGGTGTCCTCGACGAGAAGTTCGGGATCCCGGCGTGGTGGTTCGCTGATGAAAGTCACGAAGGACAGATCGGGCCCGTTCCTGGAGAATGGGTTGTGCTCGGCGAGGCGGACATCATGGGCGACATCGCACACGTGATGTATGCCAACGAAGATTGCATCGTGATCGAAAGCAGCAGCGAGAGCTACTGCACGATCGCGCCTGCAAAGTTCTTCGACCTCAACGCTTAGGAGGGATCGATGGACGCAGAAGCTACAAGGATCACCCTGGCAAATTTGTGCAAGCCTTGGTGGAAAGTGAAGCTTGGCGTGACGCTGTTCGTTCTCGGACTGGGATGGGTGCTGTTACTGCCGAGTTCGTTGGTCGTGAACATCGCCATCGCGCTCGCGCTTCTCATCTTCCCAACACTCATCCTTGAGATGTGCAGGTTGGCATGGGAGGTGGGCAAAACGGGGCTGCCGTTCTGAGCCTCGTTCGAAGAAGACAGGAGAAGCGCCTCGGCGCTTCTCCTCTCTACAGAGCACCTTAATGGCCGAGTGTTCCAAGAGGAGGATAAGGGAGGATCACATGGACGTCATGATAGAAATCCTAAAGGCAGTAGACGTGGTTCAAGCGCGCCTAAATCAAGAATATCTCAACGGTCTTATTAAGGATGAGATCGACCGGAAGGTGGAGTATGCGAAAGAACATGACTCGGTGTCGGGACCGACGTATACAGCTGGAAAAGCAATCAGGGCACTCGCCATTGGTCTTGTTCTTGATGCTTGGCGCAAGGTGATGAATGGACGCGATCACAGTGTCGGGAGAATGATTCACTCCTACGCCGAAATTGGCATCCCGAGAGACATGGCGTGGAACATCATCGATGCCTGGACCGAACCTCCAACGACTAAGAAATGAAATTGGCATGGTGCCGCACGGATAATTTTTTCGTGCGGTTTCTTTTTGCTGGTACAATCGGGAGAATGGTCCCCATTAGAAAAAATACGGACTCAATTTCTAACGGGGTAGGAATTTCGGGCTTGCTGCCAAAGGCATTGACAAGAATATAGCAATTTTGCTATACTTGAAACAGTGGTTGGTCGAGCTGCTATACTAAAAAGATGGGAAATAGGTCTTTGCACGCGCGATTTTTGCCGTATGCAGAAAAGTATCTGCACACGCTCTCCACTCCGGAGCAGGCCCTTGTCATGAGTGATGTAAACGACATGAAAAACGGAGATTTCGCGATTGTGCACATTAAAAAGTTGCGCGGTCCGATACAGGAAATAATCGTAGGACACCATAGATTCACCTATTTCCAGCTCGACAGCACCCTCTACTTTGTCCGGGGATTTAGAAAAAAGAGCACCAAGACACCCCCGCAAGAGATTGCATATGCAGAAAGCATTTACAAAATAATAAAATCAAAGGTATGAAAAAAATCAAGATTATGAAAAAAGATTTGCGATCTCGATCGTTTGAGGAGGTGCTCGCAGGTCTTTCAAAACATGCAGCTTTTCGAAAAGGATATGCGGAGGAGATCGCTCGACGGCATCTCGCGAAACAAATCCGCGAGCTCCGCATCGCACAGCGCCTCACACAAAAGATGATTGCCAAACGTGCCGATATGCCGCAATCGGTGATGGCTCGAATCGAGGGTGGCGAGCATAGTATCTCGGTAGACACGCTCAATCGTGTCGCCCACGCCCTTGGAAAGAAAGTAACTATCGCGTAGTCAGTCATTTTTGTTGATACAATCGGGATAATGGTAATTTCGGAATTGGTGCGAACATTACTCTCGAAGCGTGGGGTTGAAAGTGAACACGATATCGCAGCATTCTTGAACCCCGACTACGAGCTGCACACTCATGACCCGTTCTTGCTCGCGGGGATGGATGTAGCCGTTGCACGACTACTGAGCGCTATTGAAAAGGGGGAACGCATCGCGGTGTATGCGGATTTTGATTGCGACGGCATTCCGGGTGCGGCACTCCTGCACGATTTTTTCAAGAAGATCGAGTACGAGAACTTCGAAGTGTATTTGCCGCATCGCGACATGGAAGGGTATGGATTTCATACCGATGCGATCGCGAAGCTTGCCGAACGAGGTGTGAAGCTCATCATTACCATCGACGTGGGCACCAATGCCATCGAAGCGGTTCGGTTCGCAAAAGAAAAGGGAGTAGACGTCATCATCACGGATCACCACCTGCCTACGCCGAGGCTTCGGCAGGCAGGCGAAGTTACGGAGGAGTACGTACTTCCAGACGCTGTGGCTGTTTTGAATCCAAAACTTGGGGAGTATCCTTTCCCACATTTGTGCGGCGCGGGAGTTGCATTCAAATTCGTTCAGGCGGCGCTTGCGGAAGGCAAGCGCCGCGCCTTGCCTTCGTTCGAGAAAATTCCCAATGGCTGGGAGAAATGGCTGCTCGACATGGTTGCGATCGCGACGGTCGCAGACATGGTGCAGCTCATCGGCGAGAATCGCGCCCTCGTACATTGGGGCTTGCAAGTCCTGCGCAAATCTCCGCGGCCAGGGATCCGTGCACTTTGCAGCAAGTTGCGATTACGCCAGAATGAGCTTACCGAAAATGACATCGGATTCTCGATAGCACCACGCATCAACGCTGCGTCGCGCATGGATGAGCCGCAGCTCGCGCTCCAGCTTCTCACCACCCAAGATACTATCGAAGCAGAGACGCTCGCTGCACAATTGGAAAAACTCAACGCGAGCCGCAAGGGAGTGGTTGCAGGCCTCGTTCGCGAAGCGCGCAAGCACGTGCATACGCGCTACAGCGCCTCTGATCGCATCGTTGTCCTTGGCAATCCGGAGTGGAAGCCAGCGCTTTTGGGGCTCGCTGCCAATTCCATTATGGGAGAGCGCGGCGGAGTGGTATGCCTCTGGGGCAGAGACTCAAGCGGCAAGCTAAAAGGCTCGTGCCGCTCCGACGGCGACGTTTCGATCACCGAACTTTTTTCGAATGCGCGAGATGTTCTTGTAGAGTCCGGCGGCCATGCAGCATCCGGAGGGTTTACAGTTTCACATGAGAATGTTCACCGGCTGCCTGAAGCGCTAAGCCACGCAGCTCTAAGCCTTGTGACGGGCGATGCGGCGGACAACGCCATTATCCACGATTGTTTGCTCACCCTCCCCGAAGTGTCATCACCTCTCTTCGCGGAAGTTTCAAAGCTCGCGCCTTTTGGCCTCGGCAATCCAAAACCAGTATTTCTCTTGAGCGGCACTATCGTCACCGGAGTAAAGCGTTTCGGGAAAGAGCAAAATCACGTGGAACTCATGCTCGAGTGCAGAAAAAGCGGTACCACGTGCCGCGCGTTCGACTTTTTCCGCTCGCCGGATGGCTTTTCGCACGTGCCGCAGCAGGGAAGTGAAGCGCGCGTGCTCGCGACACTTGAGCGCGACACCTTCCGAGGCGGCTTCGCATTGCGCATAGTGGATGTTATCGCACCTCTCTAAAGTGCTACACCCCGTGAGATAAAAATTCGGGAAGTCGCAGCTATCTCGACGCTTGTTATCTCATGGGGTACACTTGCGTTCATGAACACATTTTACGTTGGAAAAGCAGTTCGGGTTGGTTGGGAGACATGTAAAGCACAGCCAACTGCATTTTTGATAGCGGCGATCGCGCTTACCGTCCTTACGGCCGCCTCTGATGCTCTGCAGTGGCTCGCATTCGAAGGAGGCATAGGTGGGCCTTTTTCCCCTGCAGGCATCGCAGCCGCGATCGCAGGCCTCGCAGTCTCGATAGTCGCGTCTTACTGGATGGCACTTTTCACCCTGCAGGCGCATGATGAGCCGTCAGCTCTCTCGATCTCGGCGATCTTGCGGTGGGATTCACTCGTGCCCTACACCCTGGGCGGCATTTTGTATATTGGAGGCATTCTAATCGGAGCGGTGTTCCTCATTGTGCCGGGTATTATTTTTGCGACTGTATATATATTCGCCTATCTTTTCATCATTGATAAGCGGCTTGGCGTCATCGCTTCGTTCAAAGAAAGTGCACGAATAACGAAGGGTGCGCGATGGCGGATTTTTGGGCTTTTGGCTGCGACGGCAGGGATTATTTTGGGTGGCAGCGCCCTTTCCGGGCTCGTAGCGGGAATTGTCGGGCAACTGTTATCCCTGGAACCAATTGCGTATTATGTAGCCTTGGTCATTCCGACACTTGCCATGCTTATATTGAGTGTTTCGTTCGTTCACGCATACAGAATGCTCGTGGGGACAAAGATTTCCGATGCGTCCGCGTGAGCATGCCAAAAGTTGTAATCTACACAGACGGAGGTGCAAGGAACAATCCCGGTCCGGCGGGGGTCGGTGTTGTTATTAAGGATGGCACCAAGAAAATAGAATTGAAAAAGTATATTGGCGAGCGCACGAATAATTTCGCAGAATACGAAGCAGTGGTACTTGCGCTCACTGAGGCAAAAAAGCGTGGGCTTGCTGGCCGCGAGATAGAAGTGCGGATGGATTCTGAGCTCATCCAGCGTCAGCTCACCAACGAATATCAGATCAAAGAAGAAACCCTCTGGCCGCAGTACATGAAAGTGCATAACCTAATAGTCGCGCATTTCCCAAATATTAGATTTGTCCACGTGCGACGCGAACACAACAGCGAGGCAGATCGTCTTGTCAATGAGGCCATTGATGCCGCACAATAGTGGTATGCGTGAACATGTTGCCGGATTTGTTGATTTCATGCGTGACCGTGGGGTCGCGGGATTCGCGATCGGCTTCATCCTCGGCGGCGCTGCACAAAAGCTCGTGCAAGCTTTCATGGACGACATCATCAATCCGCTCATTGGCCTTTTCCCCGGAGCACTCAACAATCTGTCGGAGTATGCCATCAGGGGCTTCAAGGTCGGCGATTTCGCGCTCGCGCTCATCAACTTTCTTATCCTCTGTCTTGTCATCTATTTGACGTTCAAACTACTTCGTCTGGAGAAGCTCGATAAGCCCAAGGAATAATGGCAGCACAAATCCTGTGGGCGCTCGTCACAGGGTTTCTCGTTGGAGTTTTTGTCCGTTCGTTCATTCCACTGGGATGGGCAGTCGTCGGATTTGCAATTCTTCTCGCAGCTGCGCTCCTCGCGCTTTCTTTCGTTGATACGAAAAGGCGATCAGGCGCGATCGTACTTGCCGTAGCACTCTGCGCATGTGGCATTGGAGCAGTGCGTATGAGCGCAGCTACGCAGTCCGGTGATCCAGTGCTCTCTGCGCGCGTTGGCACTACGGTAACACTTGTCGGTGTCGTAGCGGATGAGCCGGATGTGCGAGAAGCGAGTGTGAGAGTCCATATCAAGGCGCGCGAGCTTCTCGTGGGCACGACTTCTGTCGCGATTCGTGCTGGTATGCTCGCGACCCTCCCCGTGCAGGCAGCTGTGGCATATGGAGACAGTGTCCGCATCCGCGGAAAACTCGGATTGCCGGAAGCTTTTGATACGACACTCGGCAGGCAATTCAACTATCCGATGTTCCTCGCAAAAGACGGTATTCTCTACACGCTTTCGTTCGCCGAGATCGAATCAGTCGGCGAAAATAGCGCTAACCCGCTCAAGGCAGCAGCGATCGCTACCAAACAAACTTTCTTGAGAGGCCTGCACGTAGTCCTGCCCGAGCCGGAAGCGGGACTGGCCGCTGGGATTACCGTAGGCGACAAGCGCTCCATAGGCAAAGACCTCTCCGACACATTCATACGCACATCGCTCATCCATGTTGTCGTTCTTTCCGGCTACAACATCACGCTCGTCATCAACATGCTGCGCAACATGTTGTTATTTCTCCCGCGTGCCATTCAATACGGAGGCATCGCGCTCGCCGTCGTATTCATCGTGCTCATGACGGGAGGCGCGCCGAGCGCTACGCGCGCGGGTGCCATGGCGCTCATCGCAGTTTTCGCGCGTGCGAGCGCGCGGACGTTCATCGCGGTGCGTATCCTTGCCGTCGTTGCCTCAGCGATGGTGATGTGGAATCCGATGTACCTTGTATTCGATCCAGGATTTCAATTATCCGCGCTTGCAACGCTCGGCCTCGTGCTGTTCACCGAGCCGATAGCAGCGCAGCTCACGAAGATCCCGGAGAAATTCGGATTACGCGAGATATTTTCCTCAACACTTGGCACGCAGCTCATGGTCTTGCCTCTGCTTCTCTATCAAAACGGGATCTTCAGCCTCGTGGCGCTTCCCGCAAACTTGCTCGCGCTTGTGGCAGTGCCGTACGCGATGTTCGCCTCATTCATCGCCGCGATCGCAGGGATTATTGCCGGGCCTTTTGGCGTGCTACTCGCCGCTCCCGCGCTCGCGCTCTTATGGTACATTCTCGTGGTCGCACAATTTTTCGCCTCGCTTCCTTTCGCCTCCGTTTCCATCCCCGCATTCAGTGCGTGGTGGATGGTGGCAGCGTATGCGCTTATATTCTCAGGGTATTTCTATTACCAAAAGAAAGTGGTTGAGACGAACAGGACAGCTTAATGTTCCGCAGTTTCCAAATACTAGAGTGGTGCTATACTGCGAACTGTATATGAGTGCTTTAGAAAACGACTTCGGCAAACGGCAACCAGCAGAGGAGAAAAGGGGGCCAATGGAAGACAAAGATCAACAAGAGGGTACTGAACCTTTGACTGCTGCCCAGCGAATGTTGAGGGAGACCCCGATGCGTCCGGTGGAGGATGTTCGAAAGCTCCTGGAAGGAATCGAGATTGTAAACGGCGCCAGTCGTTTACGCACCACCGAAGTTCGAGACGAACAGCGGAAAGGTAAGCACACCGAAGCGAAGGAGTAACATCTCGCTGAGGCCAAAAATCAAGGCGCCGCCCATTCGGGCGGCGCCGTATCTATATAGAATCACGTTACATTCCCGACGGCGCAGCGGCACCTTTCGGCTGCATGTACCAGCCGATGAGGGCCGCTGGAATGATCCAGTAGCCTGCGAGGACTGCGGTAGACCAGTTGGCGAGGAATGGCCAGAAATTTGGGAGGACACCGACGACGGCGGAGAGGGAGCCAGTTTGCGCAAGCACACCCGCAACGCCCGTCACAAAGGCAGTCGCGATAGCGACGAGGAAGCCCACGACGCCAAACACCGCGCCATTTTGGAGGCTGCGTGCGCCGTACCACCACGCGAGAAGCCCCACGAGAATAGCCGCAAGCACGACGAACGATATATATTGCGGAGTGAGGATTCCGCCCGAAGCTGAGGCAGGCACGAGGGCCACAAGTGCAGCAATGACGGTGTTTACCAAATAATTCCCCAAAAATCCGACAAGAATTGCTCGTTCAATGTTCATAATAATGCGGCTATTCGTATAATGCGTTCAGTATATCAGCCTTTGGCGAGCGCAAGCCCGGTAGTGTGGATTGGCGGGTGAGTATCCCCGCACGGCAATGAAAGCAGATATACTGTGATGATGTCCGGGAGTCACTTTGGCTTGAGGAGTCTGCGCAAGAGGTTTCCCAC
>MFKV01000017.1 GCA_001781105.1 Candidatus Kaiserbacteria bacterium RIFCSPHIGHO2_01_FULL_54_36
GCGGTGCACCGGCTTTAGCCCATCGCGCACATCAGGAAGGGCGCGCGCTGTGATGACGGACATCGCGTAGTCGAGGTACGACTCGCGCATCTCGGTCGAGATACTACGAGAGACTATCCCCTCGGGTCGAGCTGCAGGAACTTGTTTTTCGTCATCTTTTCCGCGTGCCATATTTACTCAATTGTATCAAAAACGGCCTTAATTGCAATGCAGAACTGCCTGTGGCATAGTACAAAAAGCGACATCAACACGGTGTCGTCAGGCCATGAACCATGGAGGTTGTCATGAAGCCGAATGTTCGTTACTACAAAATTCTCGCCATAATTCGCCTCTCGAAAGATAGCCAGCAACGAATCTATCGCGGAGCGATTATATCGAGCAAAGTGGAACTATCGCGCGCGTATCTTCGTAGTAATCCCGGCCGTGAACTCTTGATGGTACGTTTTCTATTAAAGTTTGACGGCCCTTCCTGGGACGTGGACCGGGAGAAACGCGGATGGACTTCCTTAGTTGTGCGATTCGATGACGATTTACGTTCGAAGATCGGTGCTTGGTTCAACAAAAAGGCCAAAAATATATCGGAGACAAGACTCGTTGCTGATCCGATCGAGGTGGAAATGGATTTAGAGAACACTTACATCCACGCATAGACGGAGAGAGGCGCTCGACAGGTAACAGATCGCCCCGCCAAAAGAAGATCCCGCCCGCCGGGACCCACTTCTTCTCGGCGCGGCGGTCTTCTTTTTTATTCCTCGCTCCCATTTTCATACCAAAACAACCCATATCTTACTATCCCCATACGTCGATCCAGAACGTCCAAAAACTCTCACGACCGTGAGATATTTTGGACATGGGGAAAACAGAGGAAGGGGCACGACGGTTACGACGTTTAGGTCTGATACAAAGAGCAGTGCTTGGGACGATTGGTGCCGTAGGTATTCTTGCCATTGCCGCTGTCGCGCCGAATGCAGTCGCGGCGTTCGGTCTTTTGGGAAGGAAGAAGCACCGCTTCAAGTATCAGTCAGACAACGTACTCACTCGGCTCGCACAACAAGGGTATGTATCTTTCGAGGAACGTAACGGAAAACGATTCGCCCGCATAACAGATATCGGCAAACAAACGCTTTTGCGCAATGGAGTCACGTTCTCAAAAAAGATTCGCTTCCGGTGGGACAAAAGGTGGCGCGTTATTATTTTCGACATCCCAGAGAAACGGCGGCGTGTGCGCGATGCTCTGCGGGAAACCATGAAGTCGTTTGGTTTTTTCCGGCTTCAAGATAGCGTGTGGGTGTATCCATACGATTGCGAAGACATCATCGGGCTTCTCAAAGTTGATCTACACCTCGGCGGCTCCGTAATCTACCTGGTTGTGGAAAAAATGGAAAATGATAAGCACCTCAAGAAAACGTTTGGTCTTTACTAATTGTCCAAAGATATCTACGACCGTAGAGGTTTTTGGACACGTGCCCGAGTGTCATTGTCTGCTTGCCAGCTAGAAAATGCGCTGTCGAGAGCCTAATTGGCGCTTCCCCGATCGAACTGACTTTGCTCGGTGCCCTGCGTTTGTTGCATCGTGGTTTGCTGCTGATATTGCATCTGCGCCGCTGCGGCATCGTCGCGGATCTGGCGCAGCTCATCTGCGTTGTTGGAATACACTTGTTGCAGCTGCTCTTGGGCTTCTTTCACGCTCGTGAAATTAAACGCGTCCTGCGCCCCGCCACTAAGGTTGACCTCTTGTGCACCTTTCTGGATGCCGCGGAAGAAAAAGATCGCCCAGCCCACGAGTAGTACGGCGACGACAGAGATTGCAATTCCACTTGCAACAGCCACTTTGTCGTCGCGCGGGCCGGATTTGAGGTTCTCGATCGCTTTGGTTGGTGATGCCATTGTGTTATGCGCCGAGTACGACGACTTCGTTTTCTTTGCCGGCAAGATCGCGGGGCTTCAGCGTGAGCTTATCTACCGGCTTTACCCCTTCCTCGCCCGCTTCTTTCAAAAATTGCTTGAGGGATTTCTCATCGTAGAGGACCGGGATGATGATCTTGGCCTCGAGCTTCACCGCGAGCTTCTGCGCCTCCGATGGCGAAAGCGTGCCTATGCCACCGATAGGAATAATGAGCACATCTGGCGAGTCCATCTCCAAGACGTCGCCCGGGAGATCGAGATCACCGAGTGCGCCAAGATAGAGGAGTGACATGCCGTCGAAATGGATGGAGTAGACCGTATTGATGCGCGGCTCCCCTCCATATTTGGATCCCGCAGAAAATCCTGCCACGGTGACGTCCTTTATTTCATATTCGCCGGGGCCTGAAATAATGAACGGCTGCTTTTCTCCGCGCCCTGCTTCCTCTGCGCCATTCGTATCAAGGTGATTGAGCGGAATGAATGCGACGTCGGCGCCGAAATTGGTGGGTTTGAAATTCTTGGATTGTTTGGAGATAGGGCCGAGCACGAGCGTCGTATCACCCGCACTCGCGCGAATGCATGCGCCTTCGTGGAAAGTGAGGATCATGCAGACAGTATAGCAAAAATCTTATCCCCGTATCTTCATCATGACCTTTTGACACTTGTGAAGCTCCAGAGTAGTGTGGCGGAGTCGGACTCCAGCCCGATGGGGCAACGGTTGGCCGGCACTCACCCCTAGATGACTGCCTCATTTGAGCCAAGCGCTCAGACAAGGAAGGTGTACGCCAAGGAATCCCGTATGAAGGGAGACGGTAAGCTCCACAGCACTTGGGATTCGTCCAAAGGTCTTTCGCTTCTCATCGAAAAAATCTCAGTTCGGTTCTAGTGAACCGCCGGTCTCGCTTCGGCCAGACCAAAACCCGGGGGTGCGCGCACCAGGACTTGTCCTGCTCTGCCCACCCCCACACCTTTTTATACGTAGACGTCTTTGACATTCATCGTATCTTTTGTATACTCGCGAGACAATTTAGCAGTACGCGGAGGGTTAAAACCTTGCTTCCGACAGAGACGGTAGCGCAAGAAGCGAGGCCCCAAAGCGAACTCAAAAATGAAAGCAGATGTAAGCGACGTTAAGGTTGTTGGAAATGAGGAAAACGAAGAGGTAACGCTGGAGAAACCAGAAAAAGAAGGCCCAATGGCGGAGCTGATGCGCTCAGCCGGCTCTCCGCCTTCGCAAGACGACGTGGTGGAAGGCCCGGTCGTCGCCATTGGCCGCGCACGAGTTTTCATAGACCTTCATCCATACGGCACCGGCATTATCTACGGCCGCGAATACCTCTCCGCGCGCGAAGCACTGAAGAATGTAAATATCGGCGACACGGTGACGGCGAAGGTCGTCGGCATAGACAACGCCGAAGGCTACATCGAGCTTAGCTTGCGCGAAGCGCGCCAGGCAGTCATCTGGAACGAGGCAGAAACAGCGATGCAGAAGAAGACGGTATTCGAACTCGCCGTCACGGATGCCAACAAGGGTGGGCTCATCATCAACTGGAACGGGCTTGCCGGATTTTTGCCAGCCTCGCAGCTCGCACCCGCGCACTATCCGCGCGTGCCTGATGGCGACAAGGAAAAAATATTTGCAGAGCTCAAGCGCATGGTCGGACAGAAATTCGAGGTGATGATCATCACCGCAAGCCCGAAGGAGCAGAAGCTCATCTTTAGCGAGAAGGGGGCCGGCGTGACGGAGCGCTCATCGCTCGTGGAGAAATACAAAGTGGGCGACACGTTGGACGGCGTCGTGACGGGCGCGACCGAATTCGGCGTCTTCGTAAAGCTTGAGGAAGGGCTCGAGGGCCTCGTGCACATTTCAGAAATGGATTGGGCGCTCGTCGAAAATCCGAAGACCCGCTACAAAGTGGGCGACGCGGTGAAAGTGAAAGTCATCGAGGTCAAAGACGACAAGATCTCGCTCTCCATCAAAGCGCTGCTCGATGATCCATGGAAAGCCGCCGGTGCCAAATACAAGAAAGATCAGAAGGTGGACGCGGTCGTCATCAAGTACAACAAACACGGCGCGCTCGCTTCTATCGAAGAAGGAGTCGCTGGCTTGGTGCACATCTCGGAATTCGCGGGCGAAGAGGACCTTCGCGCGAAGCTCGAGCTCGGCAAAGTGTATCCGTTTACGATTACGTTTTTTGAACCAAAAGATCGTCGCATGACTCTAAAGCCTGCTGCGTAAATCTTCTTTTCACCCCGTTAGAAAATATTTTCTAACGGGGCGGGCCGAAGGATCGAAGGATGACGCTGAAGCCGGCGGCGTAGGTTTCAGGTTCTAGGTTTCAGGTGTCAGGGAACTCGGCGGCCGGCGCTTCGCGCCGGCCGCTTGCGTTGTATACTTACGAAGCACCTCCATCTGAGGAGGTTAATAGGAGAAACGCTATCGAAATGAGACAATCGTTTTCGATGTTCGCGATCAGCTCGATCACGCTCGGATAGGCAATTCGGCAGCCATGAGCTGGGACGAAAGTCCCATCGCGAACCACACCCCATCTGCTGATGTAGATGGTAGCAACCCCTCCAATGGGCCGCATGGGAAAGCGGCCCTTACCTTTTTAGTTGAACTTGTTCATTGCGATCTGCGGACCTTCGACGACGATAGCCTGGAGGGCTTCGCTTACTTTCTTAAAGATGGGCTTGAGTTTGGCCTCCTCTGCCGGCTTGAATTTGGTGAGTATGAAGTCCACTACCTCTTTTTCTCCTGAGGGCTTGCGGATCTTGCCGCTGGGGGTGGCTGATGCGATACCAATGCGTATCCGCGTGAATTTCTTGGTCTTTACCGCGCTCATTATTGACTCTAATCCCCTATGCCCCCCGCTCCCTCTATCAAATGAGAGCTTCATGGTGCCAAGCGGCAGGTCCAGATCATCATATATAACGACCATTCGCTCAGCTGCCTTCTGACTCTTAACGAATTTGGGCACTGCAGCGCCGGATTTGTTCATAAACGTGTCAGGTGCGACCAAAATAGTGGCTACTTTGCCGACCATTCCGCTCGCAACGTGCGCTTTGGCTGCTTTTTCCTCCTTCCAATCGCCAAACTTCATGTCCTTAGCGAAATAATCGAGTGCCATGCGGCCGCAATTGTGCCGCGTGTCCTCATATTCCTCGCCAGGATTGCCCAAACCGACGATTATCCATGCCATAGAAGTAGTTTTTAGTTTAGAGTTTATAGTTTTTAGTGAATACCATCATTTTCCGAATGATTACAGATACTATAGTGACACAAACCGTGCACATTGCAAAAAAATCCTCGATGTGCGATTAGTTATTTTCTAAAAACTAAAAACTATCGACTACAAACTATTAAAAGCTTGGTGTCAATGTATCCGGAGTAGTAGAATGTCGCCATGCCCGATCCCGTGATGCAAAATTCTTCATCACTGGATACTCCAAAGAGTTCTAAAAAAGGTTTGGTCGCCTACACGATCGTCGCACTCGGCCTTGCGCTCTTCATTCGCTTCTTCATCGCCGCTCCATACGTCGTTTCGGGCGCGTCGATGGAGCCGGGCTTCGACGATTGGAACTATTTGATCGTGGACAGGCTCTCATATAATTTGACTGAGCCAAAGCGGGGCGACGTTATCGTATTTGACCTCCCGCAGAACGAAAGCCGTGCGCTCATCAAGCGCGTTATCGGGCTTCCGGGCGAGACTGTCCGCCTTTCCGGGCAAACAGTGACCATCCTCAACGCAGCGCACCCCGAAGGATTTACGCTCGACGAGCCGTACCTCGATCCGGAGAACCTCACCGGCAACAACTTTTCAGAAACGGCACTCGAGAAGGACGAATATTTCGTGCTTGGCGACAACCGACACGTCTCTGCCGACTCGCGCATCTGGGGAAGTTTGCCACG
Source organism: Candidatus Kaiserbacteria bacterium RIFCSPHIGHO2_01_FULL_54_36 (assembly GCA_001781105.1). Lineage (GTDB taxonomy): Bacteria > Patescibacteriota > Minisyncoccia > Phycocordibacterales > UBA2100 > UBA10103. Next base: position 5,819 of record MFKV01000017.1, read on the forward strand.
CAGTGAGATCGTCGGCCGCGTATTCATGCGCCTCTACCCGCTCGATGAGATCGGCATACTGCCAGGCGCGTCGAGTTACGCAGAATAGTTTTTAGTTATTAGCTTTTAGTTTTCAGTGAACAGCACTCATGGTTCCCCGTCTAACAACTACCAACTCAGAACTAAAAACTGATTTTCATGATTAGATTGAAAGACACGCAGTATCCCAATACCGCCAGCTTCTTGGGTAACGCAATCCGCATTGCTGAGTACTACGGATTTTCTCCACTCGATACCATGCCACGATCTGCCGCGGCGCTCCGCCGTCCGCTCATGCCGCTTTCAAAAGTGGAGTCAGAGATATCTTTTGCACGGCGCGATGAGCGCTCGCTCCTCTCATCGGCGCGCAAATGCCTCCACTGCCTCCAAGCGGTTGCACACTCTGCTCCCGCCGCAGCCGGGATCCCGCTCGTAGTCCCGCACAGTGGCACCCTGCTTGCATGGCGCATACTTCCGAGCCAGAGCGGTATTCCCTCGATGTCGCTTGAACTGCATATCGTGGGGACAGGAAGCGCCATCGCCGAAGCCCTCCTCATCGTCGTTGCAAATGCGATCGCGGAGGAAGCCGGACTCTCACGCCGCAGCCTCGCCATCAACAACATCGGCTCGCCGGATTCTTCCAATCGCTTCGTCCGCGATATCGGTCTCTACTTGCGCAAGCACATTGAATCGATCTCACCCACGCTTCGGCCACGCGCGGCGCAAGATCCGCTCGGCACTCTTGTGCAGCTCATAGAGCGCGGGCATCCGGCAACTCCACGCGCGCCGCAAGCAATGGAATATTTGACGGAAGACGAGCGGCGCAAATTTTGGGAGCTTCTCGAATACCTCGAGATGCTGGGGGTTCCATACGAATTGAACGCGCACATCCTCGGAAGCCGCGACTGCTGGTCGCATTCGCTTTTTGAAATCGCCACAACGGATAGCGAGACGGGGACGCGCATCCCCTTTGCCTTTGGTGGCCGTTACGATCCGCTTGTAAGCCGTTTTGCTCGCACTCCAGCTTTCGCCACGATGGTATCCATCACCTGCGAGGTGCGTGGGAAGACCCGCATCAAGCGTGAAGCGAGAACTCCACAGGGAGAGGCGCAACCCGCGATCTACTTTGCACACTTGGGCAACGAGGCGCGCCGCCGCGTGCTGAATGTCCTGGAAAATCTGCGCCATGCTGCTATCCCCGTGCATCAGGGCCTATGGTACGACCGCATCGGCGAGCAGATGGCGGCGGCGCGCCACCTCGCGGTCCCCTACATCATCATCATGGGACACAAAGAGGCGATGGAGGGCACTATCCTTGTGCGCGAAGTCGCGACCAATTCGCAAGATGCAATTCCACTTCCGGAACTGCCCAATTACCTCAAGCGCCGCCGCATTGGCGGCCGCGCCGAAGCGCACGCCCCGTGAGCATAGTGTGCCTTAGGCGGGCACTCATAAAGAAAGAAGACATGCGGACGTCGGCTGCTTCGTACGAGCCAGCTTGATACACTCGCCGCGCCAGGACGACATGTCGCCTGGCGCAAAGGCACACTTCGCTACGGGGCACGCCTAATGCGAGCTAGGTCTTTGCCTTTTCCTCAAACACGTGGTAGGCTTTTCGCCACATGTCTATAAACGCAGAGGTACAGAAAAGCGGCAACGAGAGCACGCTTTCTACCATTCGCAAATTCTCCCGCCGCGTGCAGGGCACGGGCCTGGTGCGCACGGTGCGCGGAGGACGCTACTTCACCCGCAGCGCCTCCAAGATCGTGAAGAAAAAGCGAGCGCTCAAACTCATCAAGCGCCGCGCCGACTACAAGCGCCTCGTGAAGGAAGGAAAGGTTATCGAAGCACCTCAGCGCCATGGCAGGCCATATAATCGCGCTCCTCAGAGTTCACAGGCGGAGCAGCCAGCCGCCCCGCGGCCTGCTGCGAGCACTCCGGCTCCAGCAGTTCAATAAACTTTGGAAATGTTTGCGATAAAACGCACGCTGCGACCTGGCCGGTCCCTGGCCGGGCAGGCAGGCGCACTCATGCCGCGCCTTCCCTTCGAGAAAATGGCGCGCGCCGTACTTGGGGGCCGCTTTGAACTTTCCCTCGTCATCTGTGGCGACTCTCTGGCACAGCGGCTGAACAGGGCAAGGAAGAAGAGCTACTCACCCAATGTGCTTTCATTCCCCATCGCAAAGAATGAGGGTGAGATTTTCTTGAATGTGCGGAAGGCGGCGCGCGAAGCGCGCCGCTATCGTGTCACGCTTCGCGAACACCTGGCGCACCTCTTTGTCCACGGGTGCTTTCACCTGAAAGGGCTCCGGCATGGGCGTATAATGGAAGAACGCGAACGGCGGGTTCTCCGCCGGTTCGGTATTTCATGCAACGAATTTATACAGGAATAGATATCGGCACGTACCACGTCAAGGTCGTTATTGCTGCGCCCGCTCCCAGCCCCGACGCTCCGCTCTCCATCATCGGCACGGGCACCGCTGCCTCACGCGGGCTACGTCACGGGTACATCATTGATACAAAAGAGGCGACCAGGAGCATACGCGAAGCGCTCGGCCGTGCACAGGCGGTAGCCAAAGTGAAGGTGCGGCATGCACGTGTGGGCTTAGGTGGCATCGGACTGGACGAAATACGGTCTTCTGGTGACGTGGGGCTTACTGTCTCCGGCGGGATCGTGACTGAGCGAGAGATCGAGCGAGCGCTCAAGGAGAGCGAGAAACGCGCCTCACCAAAACTGACCAACCGCACGGTCATCCATACCATCCCGCTTCAATATCGCGTGGACGGTACAAAAGTATTTGGGCGGCCCTTGGGTATGCAGGGCACGCGCCTTGCGATAGATACGCTTTTGATAACGATGCTTTCCCAACATCAGGAGGATCTCATCGAGGCAGTAGAGACGGCAGGGATAGAGGTGGAGGGAGTGATGGCGTCGCCTTTGGCTGCGAGCCTCGTCACGCTCACTAAGGCGCAAAAAACTGCTGGCGTTGCGCTCGCCAATATTGGCGCAGAGACGCTCTCGGTCGTCGTTTTCGAAGATGATATGCCGATCTCGATAAAGATATTCCCCATCGGTTCGTCCGACATCACCGAATCGATCGCGCTCTCATTCAAAATCCCCCTCACTGAAGCTGAGAGCCTGAAGCGCGGCGGTGTTACGGGGAGCGACATACCAGAGCGAAAGATGTATACGATCGTCGCGACGCGCCTCAAAGAGATGTACACGCTCGTCAATGCGCACTTAAAGACTCTCGGCCGGCATCGCCTGCTTCCTGCGGGCGTCGTTATTACCGGCGGCGGCTCAGGACTTGCGACGACCGCCGACATCGCGCGCGCCGTCTTGCAGCTGCCATCGCAAGTGGGCCAAGTGGGCCACCTGCCGCGCTCATCGGGAGTGGATGCGAGCTGGGCTGTTGCCTATGGTTTGTGCCGTTGGGGCTTCGCAGAAGACGCCTCAGGTGGCACACACATGTTTGGCGACGTCGTCCGCGATGCGTGGGATTCGCTAAAACAAGGAATGCGGAGTTTGCTGCCTTAGGAACTCGGAGTAGTAGGAAGACTCTTTCTTGAGACATGACTAGTTGTACTAGTCAAGTTTGCGCATCGGCGCAAAGTGGTACTATGTCTTAGAAAATCAAGGAGCCGAGGCTAACGAGGCGACTATGGTTTTCTTGACCCTGTTAAATCCCCGCCACAGGCGGGGCGGCTCAGGGAGCCGATTTAACAGGGTGTAAGATTTTCTAATTCGTAAAGCTCGCCACGCTCGCGTTACTCATAACAAAATCTAACATGACCAAACAAGTGAAGCCTGATGTAGAATCTTTTGCACGGATACGAGTGATAGGAGTCGGAGGATCAGGCGGCAATGCGGTCAATCACATGATCGCATCGCACGTGATGGGCGTTGATTTCATCGCTATCAACACCGACGGCCAGGATCTCCATAAGAACAAAGCGAAGCGCAAGATACATATCGGCAAGGCACTCACGAAGGGCCTTGGCGCTGGCATGAACGCGGAGCTGGGCAAGCAAGCCGCGGAAGAAACACGTGAAGAAATTCAGGAAGCGATCAAAGGTTCCGACATGGTATTCATCACCTGCGGTATGGGCGGCGGCACGGGCACAGGTGCCGCACCAAGTGTGGCAAAGATCTCCCGCGAGCTTGGCGCGCTTACTGTCGGTGTCGTCACCAGGCCCTTTGGATTTGAAGGGGCTCAGCGCATGCGCCTCGCAGAGCAAGGCTTGGCAGAGCTGCGCAAGGCAGTCGATGCGCTCATCATCATTCCAAACGATAAGTTGCTCGCGATCGTGAGCCGCGAGACCGGCATCAAGAATGCCTTTGCGATGTGCGACGATATTTTAAAACAAGCTGTCGAAGGTATCTCCGATCTCATCACGCAAACCGGTATCATCAACGTGGACTTCGCCGACGTGCGCACCATCATGCACAACGCAGGCTCCGCCCTCATGGGCATCGGCACCGCTATCGGCGAGCACCGCGCGGAGATAGCTGCGCGCGCAGCCATCAACTCTCCCCTTCTGGAGGTTTCTATCCATGGCGCGAAGGGCGTGCTCTTCTCTGTCGCGGGCGGCGAGGATCTCGGAATGCTCGAAGTGCAAGATGCAGCCAACGTCATTACCGAGGCGATCGATCCGGACGCCAAGGTCATCTTCGGCGCTGTGACCGATCCAAGCCTCAAGAAAGGCCAGGTACGCGTCACGGTCATTGCAACCGGCTTCCCGGAGGCGACTCAGCGCTCAACGCTCTTTGCCGGCGCACAGCGCCTGGTCGCCAAGAAAGACCAGGACGTACCGCCAGTTTCCGCGCGTGCGCGTGAAGAAATGGAGAAGGCACCTGAAACATATGAAAAGCCTGTAGGGAAAGGGGCGCCAAAAGACCTGCCAAAGCCTGGGGCGAGGATGGAAGAAGACGACGACGACAGCTGGGGAGGATTGCCTTCATTCCTGAGGAGAAAATAATACGGTATAATTGCCCGAATGGCGGATTCTTTTGAACTTGCGATCGTTGGCGGCGGCCCCGCAGGGGCCGCCGCAGCGATTTACGCCGCGCGTAAACGCCTCAAAACGCTCCTCATCACTTCTGAGTGGGGCGGCCAGAGCAACGTCTCGACCGACGTACAGAACTGGATAGGAACGCCATCACTCTCTGGCACGCAGCTTGCCGAGAACCTCCGCAAACACGTCGAAGCATACGCCGGTGAGTGGCTAACCATTCAATCTCCCGAGCTCGCAACCTCGCTGAAGGTCTCCGACGATCACGTCGAGATAACGACCAACAAAGGGGCCTACACCGCTTCCGTCGCGCTCGTTACCACAGGAGCGAACCGCCGCAAGCTCGAAGTGCCGGGCGCAGCCGAATATGACCAAAAGGGCCTCACCTACTGCGCCTCATGCGACGGCCCGCTCTTTGCCGACAAAGACGTCGTCGTCGTTGGCGGTGGCAACGCCGGATTTGAAACTGCCCTTCAGCTGCTTACCTACTGCAAGAGCGTGACGCTGCTGCATAAGGGCGAGAACTATCGAGCCGACAAGATAAGCGTGGATGCTGCGCTTGCACACCCAAAAATGCGCGGGGTGCTGAATGCCGAGCCTGTCGCGATCGAAGGAGAGAAATTCGTCACAGGTATTCGCTGGAAAGATCTAAAGACGGGCGTTGAGGATCGCCTCGCTGTCGAAGGCGTGTTTATCGAGATCGGCCTTATACCCAATACGGCGTGGGTCGCGGGCGCAGTGGAAATGAATGAATTCAAGCAGGTCAAAGTAGATCCCAAAACGCACCGCACTTCGCACCCACGCGTATGGGCTGCCGGCGATTGCACCGACGGCCTCTACCACCAAAACAACATCGCCGCCGGCGACGCCGTCAAAGCGCTTGAGGATATTTACATGTCCTTGCGTAGAAATTGAAAAGGCGCGCTACTACGTGTTCGCGCGCCCTCATTGTTTTTGGAATCGACCATCCAGACCATGTCAGGTGGCGATCTAGTCGCCGTCGATTGAGGAACTTACGCCAACCCGAACTGGCGGCTCAACAGCTCTTTCACCAATGACCTCATACATCCCCCCTGACGCAGGGTTCAAGAAGTTGAGCTTGGCCCCCTCCGGTGTGACCGCTGCGATTTCAGCGAACTTCGCACTCAGCCCATGACGGTTGTTGTCACATCTGTGCACTGAGTCGACGGCCCAGATCCCGTCTGATGCTCGACCCAAACGCCTCAGCTTGAGCAGATAGGTGCCGTTGGCACTTAAGTATTTCCAGGCCATATGTCTCTCCACTGGCTTGGACGGAATCAGACAATCTGCTTCCTGTCCGGAAAGACTATACTGCCGGGAAACTTTAAAGTCTATTTAGTGCTTGAAATGCCGGATGCCGGTGAAGACCATGGCCATGCCGTGTTTGTCGGCGGCATCGATGGATTCTTGGTCGTTCTTGGAGCCGCCGGGTTGGATTATTGCTGTGGCTCCGGCTTCGGCGGCGGCCTCCACGCAATCGGGAAACGGCATAAAGGCATCGGATGCCATTACCGAGCCCTTTAGCGCGAGATTTGATTCCGCTGCCTTAAGTGCGGCGAGCTTGGCACTATAGATTCGGCTCATCTGCCCTGCGCCGATGCCGACGGTCGCGCCGTTCTTTGCATACACAATGGCATTGGACTTGACGTGTTTGACTACAGTGAACGCGAACAGCAGGTCGGCAAGTTCGGTGGCAGTTGGAACGCGCTTTGTTGCCGTCTTCACTTCCCCGTCGAAGATAATATTGTCTGCCGAAGACACAAGCCCCCCGCCTGCGATAGAGCGGACGACATTCCGTTTCGCCGCCGCGTCGGGCATCGTCCCGGTCAGAAGCACACGCAGATTTTGTTTGGCAGAAAGTGTCGTGAGCGCATCGTCGTCCGCAGCAGGCGCGATGACGACCTCAAGAAATATTTTTACGAGTTCAGATGCGAGGTCAGCGGTAATACTCGCATTTACAGCGACGATGCCGCCGAATGCCGAGACGGGATCGCATGCGAGCGCTTTCTCGTACGCCTCGCGAAGATTCTCGCCGAGCGCTGCACCGCAAGGGTTGGTGTGTTTGACGATGACGACCGCTGGCTCGTCGAATTCCGCAACGCATTCGAATGCTGCGTCGGCATCCAAGAGATTGTTGTAGCTTAGCTCTTTGCCCTGTACTCGCTTCGCGGTCGCGGCACCTGGGCGCTTGTCGCTTGGATCGAGGTAAAGCGCAGCACTCTGGTGCGGGTTCTCGCCATAACGAAGAACTTCCGCCCGTTTGAGATTGAGCGAAAGTTCCTCCGGAAAGTCAGCGTCCGCATTCATGCAGACACTTTACCTCATTATTCAACCACAGTCACCGAGCCAAATGCAGTCACGTTCAGGTGGTCATGGTAGTTCCATGTGCCGGCCTTATGGAATGTGAACGTATAGTTGTTGCCACCTGCACATTGATCGAACGCGCTCTTTGAAGTATCCGGGCAGTGCGCTGCGAGCGAGGTGCTGCTGTACATCGTATGGTTCGGATGTTGTGCGGAGGCGACCCACATTTCGCGGGTCCCTTCGTTGTTCCACGACACAGTGCCTCCTTTCTTGATCGTCACAGTCTGTGGAGAAAAACTCGTGCCGTCGTAGGTGATCGTCGCTACCATCGGAACAGTAGTGTCTACAGTTACTGATCCGGTGACATCGATTCCCGAAGTATCAGTACCCGCTGTATCAGTTGTCGACACTTGCCCCGGCACGACTGGGACCTGCGAAGTCTGCCACCACCAGTACCCGCCAGCGAGAATGATAATTGCTATTACTACCCAAATCCATGTGTTTTGCATACCAGTAATCTTATTACTACTAAAGTACGGCAAAGTATAGCATAGCTGTTCATGAAGGAGCTATGAGGCTCTTTTTGCAAGAAATTCCTTCCCGTGCCCGACATCGGTACTGACAGGGATGTCTGTTTTGCATAGGTCGCATTCACTCGCTTCCCACGAATCGAGCTCCACATTGAGGAGCTGCTCGAAGCGCGGCGGGCTCCCCACATCTTCTTGCTTTACATGGCCGCGATTGACTATCGCGATCGCGCCAACGACATCCGCACCTGCTGAGCGCGCTGCCTCCACCACTTTCTTTATTGAGCCGCCGGTCGTGGTGAGGTCTTCGACGATAAGCGTTTTCTTGCCTTTGATCACCTGGTCGTAGCCGCGCTTAATGATGAATCCACCCTGCCCATCCTTATCAGCATACACGCCATACACATCGCGCCCCGTGAGCTCGCACAAATGGTACGCAGTCCATTGAGAAAGGATCGCCGCGCCGATCGCCGGGCCAATGACCGCCTCGATGCCGGCGTCTTTGAAGCGCTCTGCCATCTCACGGCACACCTGTGAGGTCTCGCGTGTATGCGCATACATAGCATCTTTGAGGACGTACGCATCGCTATGCCGCCCGGAGGTGAAGACAAAGTGCCCGCTGCGAAATGCGCCGACCTTTTGGAGGAGTTCCAGTACTTCGTCTTCAGTCATGTTAGAGATTCTTAGTGAGTAAAACGAGCTTAGAAGCTCTTACACCCTTGTTAAATACGATTTGAGGCGGTTGCGCAAGAACATCTTGCCATGATGTGTCTTCAAGTAGAGTTCGCGATGCCGAGCATCTTTACGATCTCTACAAGCTTCGTAGTATATCAAATCTAGCGGACGACGGTCTTTTGTTGCTGGAACTTTACCTCTTTGATGTGCCTCAAATCGTCCTTTCAAATTATCGCTGCAACCAGTGTAAAATTTCTTGTCCTTGTCTGAGAGTAATACATATGTATAGAAATACATAAGCGATTTGAAAGGATTTAACAGGGTCAGACACTTCTAACTCGCTACGCTCCTAAGAATTGCCTGATGAAGTTCTTTCGCCTTTTCCCCAGCCGCTTTTGCAAAGTCAGGACCATCCGAAGCGAATAAGACCGCGCGCGAGACGCTGATGATCATCCCCTTGCCTCGGCTGTCTTTGCCCGCCTGCACCGTCTTCTCAAGGTCGCCGTTTTGTGCGCCGATCGCAGGTATTAGTATCGGCATGTCGCCCACAATGGCGCGCACTTCGCGAAGCTCCTCCGGGTACGTTGCCCCGACGACGAGCCCGCAATTGCCATTTGCATTCCACTCTTGTGCCACGTGTTCCGCGACTATTTTGTAGAGCGGCTTGCTTGCCCCGAGCGGGGTCGAGGGGCCTATCATGAGATCCTGGAATTCTCCTGCGCCGGAATTCGAGGTGCGGCACCAGACGATGACGCCATTGTCTTTGCGCTCGAGGAATGGCAGTAACGCCTCTTTGCCTGGATACGGATTTACCGTGATCGCATCGGCGCGCAGATGGTCAAATGCTGATTCAATGTACGCAAGATTGGTGTTGCCGATGTCGGCGCGCTTGGCGTCGAGAATGACGGCGACTTCCGGCGCTGCGTCATGAATGTACTGGATGGTCTCGCGAAGCGCGTTCCATCCCTCGTCGCCATGCGCTTCGTAGAATGCGATGTTGGGCTTGTATGCGCCGACGATATCCCTGGTCGCATCGATGATCGCGCGATTGAAGGCGACGAGCGTCTCGCGCGTGCCGCCGCGCTGCGCTGCTTCGGGGATTTTCTTGAGGCTACTGTCGAGCCCCACGCACAAAAACTTGCCTTGCTTCCATTGCACTTCGAGCAAGTCGCGGAAATTTCGGTCGCTCATTGCGCAACATACTACCATAAAATAAAACCGGTGGGCTAAGTGGCCCACCGGCTTGATCATGGCTTCGAATACCCGAAGCATTACGGCTTGCGCCAGCCGTTCTGTTCTGCTTTCGACGGATGAAAGTCGGGATGGGACGGATTCCGAGTTCCGGTGACTCGGAAAACCTCGCCCGACTTCTTGCTGAGTTTTGTGCGGGGCTTCTTGCGCTTCCCGCCTCGTGCAACGATTCGCACGCCGCGTTTTCGAATGGTCATTTGTTATTCCCTCCTTCAGGAACATGTAGGCAGAGGAACCGCTCTTCTGCCAGAGCCCCATGTATATCAAACACCCCTGGAGGGAGCAAGCTGCCGGCGACGGACGATGAGAAGCAGGACGAGTGCGAGGTTGGAAGCTACGAGTACCGCCGGAAACAGCGCTGTGGTTGCGCTGAAAGTAGAGAGCGCGAGCAGACTAACGACATACTTCGCAGCGGAAAGTACGAATAAACTCATCGTTTCTTCCTTTGGGCGTATGTATGCCTTTCGGAATGTCGGCATGAAGGCGATCGTATCTGCAATAACAACGATGATGACGGCTACCAGCGGGTCGTTGGTCGCACGCCACAAAATGATACCGAGTACCGCACCGCTAAAACAGATCCAATCAAAGATCGTTACTTCTTTGTCACCTTTCGATAGCGACAAAAGTGCAATACCAAGGACAGCTACTGCGCTTATTCCAGTGACCCATGCCCCGGCTCCCGCACCAGTGAAAACTTGTGCAAAAAAAGTGATGCCCATCATGAGTGCGAAAGAAAACCACGAGAATGGATGCGGCTTCGTCGAGCCCCGCAAGATGTCTCGATAGTATGGAACGTAGCTGATGAGGCCGATAGCGACCGCCACGATGCCAAGAATGGTTTTGTAGTCGTACATCACGCAATCCTAGCACTTCCGTGCCTTCATGATGCGCGTGCTATTCGAATTCACACATGAGCGACACGTGGCGCATTTTCAGCACTTTTTGTTGCTATATTTCACTCATGTCACCCGAGGACGGTCGGTCTGTTTCGTATATTTTCAAAGCCTTCTTGACCGTCGCGTTCTCCATCCTTGTCGCAAGTGGTATCTCCCTCGCGACAGCGACTCTCAACCCAGATGCTCGGGAAACACAGCTCGCGCAAGCTGGAGCGGTTACCACAAAAGACAGCACTGAGCAGACAAAAGATACAGTCAGCACTGGGAAAAGTGGCACTCCCACATCAAAGGCTGGAGGGGCCTGTACTCCGACGGAGAAAAACAAACTTACCGGCGAAGCGCGGCAGCGCAGAGAAGCGTCGTGCGCTGCCGAGAAAGGCACGGTGACGTACAAAGACAACAGCGGAGCGAATCAGACCTGCGTAAAAGGTGAGGGTGGCACGTGTGAGCAAAGTCGTGAAGCTATGGAGGCTATCATAGCGCGGGGCGGAACGATCCGACCGGAAGGTTCGCGTGTCGACGTTCCAATCCCCCCGAGTACCGGTGACGCATCGCCAGAGGCAGTCAATCGTCAAATATCGAGCGCGATGGTCAACAATCCTACAGCAGCCGCGCAAGTCGCTGCCGACCAAGGCAACTTCAGTGCAGCACAAGATATCGCAAGATACGCAAACCCGACGAATCCTGTGACACCAGCACCCAACGTCGGCACGGCGGGCGCGCAAGCGGTCGCACAAAACCGCGACCTGATAGACACCTATACGCTCACCCCCACGTCACCCACGGCGATTAACGCACCAGCCAATCTCAACCCCGACGGCTCATTCAAGAGCGCCTCGACGTTCAACCCGCAATACGGCCCAGTAACCGGACTGAATCCAACCGGCCCTCAAACAACACAAGCAAATAGTGAAAATTGGTGGAACAGCATCATTCAGGCCAACGCGCAGCCGCATACCCTTGCCCAATTTACGGGCGGCATGAATGGTGATTGGGCTGGAACACCGACACAGCTAGTGAGTGGTTTGCCTACTGCAACAGACACTTGGAGCGACATCGTGACGCCATCTGCTACAACCCCCTCGCTCGCAACAGAACCAACAACAGCGGCGACACCTGAAAATCCAAACGCGAATCCTGAGCTCTCTCAATCCGTGCCGGTTCGCCCAATTTTTGGCGAAGGGTTTGTCGCTCCGCAACTACCGTACACACAAGACGGCGATTTCGTACACTATACCGATGAAAATGGTTTGCCTGCTAGGCTTCACAAAGATATTTTTGATGCACAGAATCCCGATGTGACAGTCGGAGGAGTTGCCAGAGCAGCAGGTGTGGGCGACTCGCCTTCCAATCCTCTTACTGCAGAAACGCTGGGCAACGCGCTTGGAGGAGATTTGACTCGCTTGAAAGCTGGTGGAGAATGGGATGGGAGCACTGTCGAAAAGGTTACGAATCCAGACGGTTCGATCGAATATCGTGTTCCGCTCCAACAAGGACCCGCGAGAACCGTACAAGATATCTCGGAACACCCTGGCGTATATTCGACGCGCGATCCAAACGGTGGTGAGCGAATCGCACCGATGCTCTTCCCCGATAGAGTCGCACCGCCTTCTGAGGCAGTGGTTGCAACGCCCAGCGGAGAAGTGCCCACGGGCATCGTGAATCCTGAAGGCGGCACGGCGTCACAGGTGCTGCCTGGGCAGGGCGAGCCCGTGTCAAAGCCTGTGCAAACGTTCGAGCCTGAATCAAACCCTGAGCGACAAACTCATTTTGCGATCAATCCCGTTCTCACGCCGGGCGCGCCGGGCAGCGTGGGCGGCGGCGAGGCGAGCGGTGAGAAAAAAGAATTCTTTGGCATTCTTGGCGCACCGCCTTCTGCATCCGCCGGCGCAGGAGCAGAAGCGCAAGGAGAAGTGAATGTTCCAAATACCGCCCCATCCGGTCAATACACGCCGAACGAGCAGGGCCCGATCGCCGATTCGCGCGGCACTGGAGATACATCGGGCCAACCAAATTCTCCCGAACCCGGACGAAATCCGGTAGTTACCGAAAGCGGCACGAGCGAGACGCCGGCAAATCCTGACGTCGAGCCGACGACGCCTCCAACAAATCCTCAAGAGACCGGAAATAATCCATTCGCATGGCTACCCGCTCCAGGCGGCACGCCGAGCAATAATCCGGAAGGAGCGCCTGCTCCTGGCACGACGCCAACCAATGAAATTCCCGATGGCATTTGGAATCCCAAGCCAGTGGAGGGCGGACCGTTCAAGGACCCGAATCTTTTGCAGGACGATCCACAAGGGCCAATTACACAGCCAGACGGTAATCAGGGGCAGGCGCAAGGTGGGCAAGGGCAGGGGCAAGGTGGGCAAGGGGCGGGCAAGGGCGAGAAAGGGAAGGATGGCTCCGGTCAAACACCCGAACAGGTGCCGACCAGTCAGCCGACCACGATGCCAGCGGGGCCGGAAGAACCGGGCATCGACGCGCCGACAGTTGTGCCCGCTGAACCTTCTGAAGTTCCTGAGGGCAAGCAAACCCCATCTCCCGGCGGCGCATCGACTCCCGGGCAAAACGACCGGCCAAAAGCGCGTCCGCTCGAAAAGGGACAGCAATGGATACCAACCGGCGACCCTACGTCTCCGTTTACGCAGCTCAATCCTCCGTTCACAAACCCAATAGCAGACGTTCTTGGCAAACTTCTGGGGGACCTCTTCAATACTTCGCCGTCTGGGCAAAATGGTACGGGACCGATCACGCAGGCGCCGCCGAACATTCCTCCCCAAACCCTCATCCCTCCGCAAGTCAATCCAGGCCCAACAGTGCCATCACCAACTCCGGTCACGCCCACACCAAGCCCAATTATCTCGAAATCTCCGCCTATGCCGCCTGAGCAAACAAGCCCGCTTAAGGAAATACTGGATGTAATTACACCCCGCGAAGAGTCCCCTAATCCATGGACAGAAATTATCAGAAGCTCTGATCCGTTGCCGATAGAGAAAATAGCTGCGTACGACAGGACTTCCGGACAAGAACTCGCTGATGCTGTGAACGCTGCGTGCAAAGAGGTCGGCTGTAATGCCCCCCTCATGACGCAAGCATTTGGCGGTGTGTGCGCCATCGAGTCGCTCTGCAATGCGCAACATCCGCACCCGGGGAGTCAGTACCAAGGATTCGGGCAGCTCGGGTGGGCAGAAACCGGCCGCGCGATCAGCTCTCTCGACGCACTGGCGAACTCCCCTCGGCTTACCCCCGCCGAGCAAATCCAAGTGCGTGCGGCTGCGAACGCCGCCCGCGCGGCGCGAGCGGGTGGCCGTAATCCAAACACCGACATACAAATCGGTCCGTGGCTGCTTATCGGTCTCCATCGTGCGCTCGGCACGATGGAAAAAGTAAACGCGATCACCAATGATCCGAGACTTGCGGCGGCGTACTTACAAAATGCGCAGCTCGCTCCGGTCATGTTCAGAGGTCAATTTACGCCAAATACGACTTTTACGCCCAGCGCGATCTGGGCATACAACGTTCAGCGATGGATGGGAACGCTCCCAGCAGGCACGACGGTCGGCCAAGCGGCTCAACGCATGTTGAGTGTATCCGGAGTCTCTAATAAGGTGAACAACGGGATTCGGTACGCCTCGCAATTTACTCCTCGTAACGAACCGGCACCTATTGTCGGGCCCGCACCGTCCGGTCAGCAACCTCCACCAACCACGCAACAAAACTTGCCTCCCGCACCACGCGGTGGCTGGAGAGGGACCCCGCATACAACCGTCCCCGAAGCGGTGGCACGAGCTCGCGTGGAGGGATTGACTGCCGTTACACCAAGTACGTCGGCCCCACCTCCCGGCACACTCCTCTCAGGTAGCCAACATACGGGCGCAGTCTTTTCTGGAAGCGGCGACCGAGGTGCATTCCAGAATGCTGCCCGCAGACAAGAATTCCTCGCGCGTGGAATTGCCAACGGCACATTGCCCGAAGGCGCGCAGATCAAGCAATTCATCGCACGGCCGACGGGAGACACGCCAGCGGCTCCAGCACCGACGGTTCAGGGCTATCGCCAATATACGCAGGATCCTAAGTACCGGCAGATCGCGCCTGCGTCTGAACGCGGCGTGCCACTTACTCCAGGACCTACATCACAGCACCGAGTCCTCAATCGAGCAGGTCAAGCTCTTGGAGCGAATGGGGAAGGTGCGGCAGTCGGCTCGCATCCTCGCATTCTGAAACCACTCCTTGAGGCTTCTAAACACCTCCCTCCCGGATTTACCGTGGCAATAACCAATTCCGCCCGGTTTGGCGGCAATGAAGCTAATCACCGCATGTTCGGTGACGGTAGTTCCCGCGCTACCGACGTCGTGATCTACGATCCGCAAGGACGCCCACTCCTAAACATTGGCACTGGCTCCGCCGCCGCGGCGAATTTCCAATTGTATCGAGAGCTTGCCCAGAACTGGAAGAAGTATCACGATCAGATGTTTCCCCAGCACGCAGGCGAAGGCAGATGGGGTGGCGGGTTTACCGACGTAAAGAACGACATGATGCACCTCGATCTGGGGCCCAGGAATAACATGGGCGCGTTCAGTTGGGAGAATGGACTGAAGCGCGGCTACGAGAGCTTCGGGGGGAGCGCGCAAGTCGGACAGGGTATGGGTAGTGTCGCTGGCTATCAGATCATCAACCAGTCCGCGACCGGAGAAGGAACGCCGAACGTCGAGCGTAGATACGACATCGTTGCAGTTGATAGCGAAGGTAATGAGAGGGTGATCGCGACAGGCGTCCCGCTCCCCGCAGGATCAGTCAGCCCTGACGGCCCTATCGAGCTCGTCGTTGGCGAGAATGGAGACCTGGTATTACGCGATGGCCGCCCGATACCGCTTAGCGATGCAACACTTCCTCGCGGAGAATGGGTCAACGATGCATACCGATTCCAAGATGAGCGACCGACGCCGCAAAGAACTGATCCGGACCCCCGCACGACATGGGACCCAAACTCGCGCACTGGACGCCCTGATCCGAACGAAAACAGGCCGCAACCGCCTCGCACGCCTCCGCCCCCTCCCCCGCCGCCACCACCGCAACAATCTGCAGGAGGGTCTCCGCAACAGCCGCAGCAGCCGTCAGCTCCGCAGCTCCCGCCAGGCTCTTCACCGGGAGTCGGTAACCAAACGCCATATATGTCGGGAAGCTGCGCTCCGGCTCTTACCTGCGGTCAGGCGATACTGTACTCGCGCAATTCGCAGTGCGTCGATACCCCGGTCCAGATCTGCGCCAATGGCTGCCAGGCAGGAGCGTGCAGGAGCGAGCCACCGCCACAGCCGACCGCCCCGCAAATTAAGTGTGAGCCAAGCGTCGTAGCGCGGACATCATCGACCTCTATCAAGATCACTTGGAACTGCGGCACTTCCGCCTCTCGTGGCATCGGGTTCTCTACTGGAGGTACCGCGAGCGGGCAAGCAAGCGTTCCAATTCCTGCGTCGGCCACAAGCACTGCATCCTTTGGAGTAAGCTGCGTGCAAGGCACTGTTGAGTCGCCGACCGCACGCTGCTCTGTGCGCATCGTAAAGCCGCAGCTTACACTCGTCGCTAACCCAAAGACGGTGCAATCAGGTGCTCAATCTCGCATCAGCTGGACTACCAGTAACATTGATGCGTGCAATATCTACTTGCCCGGGAAGGCGGTGAAAGGAAAGGCTTCGGGTAACGTGGACACGGGACCACTCTCCAGGAGCACGATCGCCCGCGCAGTGTGTGCACTTGGAAGTGACGTAGTTGCGACAAGTTCGGTGACGATACTCGTTGCGGGCTACACGGGGAATCCGGAAGAAGCCAATGTGCCGGCAGATCCGTTTGCCGCGTCTGCTGCTTCGACTGAAACTTTGATGACAAGCTCGAACGTCTCGCTCCCACCCATATCAGAGTGGGACATGATCCAGCAAATTATTCGCGGCGAGTGATGCGAGGCTCACTTTGCCCACGGAAGCGGGACGTCGAGCACGTGGAGGATGCTCGTGAAGTCGTCGGTCCACAAAACCTCCGACGGTTCCGGCAACCACGAGTTTGCATCCTTGAACACTGATGAGGCAAATATACTCCCATCGGGCGTGAGCAAGACCCACTGCGACGAGCTCGCGCCAGGGCCACCTCCCTCATCCTGAATGACGGTCGCGTTGAGGCCAAGCGCAAGCGCGATGCGCATCACAATGGGCGGCAGGTCGAGATACCTGTTGGATGTGTGGACTGCGATAATTCCACTCTCTCCGCGCAGGTGCACGCGGTAGAGATCTACCGCTTGTGCGGTCATGAGGTGCACGGGAATAGTGTCGTCGCTAAAGGCATCAACGAGAATGACATCGTAGGCGCCGAGTTGGCCATCCGCGCGCTCGTGCTCAAGCAGGATTCGCCCGTCGCCGATGCGCACCTCTGCATCTTTGCAGTGCGATAGGTAGCTGAAGTATTTCGTCGCTATGTCCTGTACACGCGCATCGATCTCGTAGAACACATAGGTATCGCCCGGTCTGCAGTAGCTTGCAATGGTACCGGTGCCAAGTCCCACAACAGCGACGCGAACTCCCCGCTCGCCCTGCCGCATTTGCGCTTCGCGAATTGAGAGCCCCGCCCCGCTTGTTTCTGAGTAGTACGTGGTCGGGATGTTGGCCCACTTCTGTGCGTTGTACTGCGTGCCGTGCAGCGTCGTCCCATGCATGAGCCGCGTCGTATCTTCGTCAAAACGCACCTGCACGTTGCCATAAAAATTGCGCGACGAAATGGTGGGAATAGCATCGTCGTCGAGAACGACCTGGAGAAAGAGGATGCAGGAAAATATTGCGAAGGCGACCCGCAGGAGGCGGATCTTCTCGTTGTTCAAGATGCGTGGGAAGAAAAGCTCCGAGAGAAGTGCGGCTGCAACGACCGCAGAAAGCGCGATACCAAGCGGGAATTCCCAGAAGTCCGGAAATATGAGCGGCGCGATGAGGCTCGCGCACAGAGTGCCGAGCATGCCGCCGAACGAGACGAGGACATAAAAAAGCGGCAACTGCCCTGTCGGAGGCCGCATCTCGTAGAGCTTGGCGTGACATGCGAGGCCTGCAAAGAAAAGCACAAGGAGCGACGAGCCGATCTGAAGTACGATATCCCCGAAGTTATATGGAATATACCAATACGCTGCTATCACCGAGAGCAGCCACAAGAGGGGCACAAAAATAGAGCTGCCCCTGCCAGCAAAAGCAAGTATGAAGGTGACGAGGTAGAGCATGAGTGGTAACACCCACAGGAGTGGCACTGGAGCGATGACCTGTGTGAGGTGAGTGGTCGATGCAACGAGGAGAAATGCCGGCAGCGCCGCAAGTGCGGTCCATATGAAAATGCGCGTAGGCGCGATGGAAATCAGGGTTTCCGACGTAGCAACTACTGCGTGGCGCAGCCGATACGCGGCGACGCAAACGAGCGCGCACAAAAGCGCATATAAGAAAAAGAGCCACATCCACCACTGCTCCTCCCGCACAAGGGAGATCGCGGGCTCGATCGCGAACGGATAGAGCACGAGCGCAAGAAGCGAGCCAAAATTTGAAAGCGCATACAGCTTGTACGGTTCCCGAGGGCTTTGCCCGGAAGACTCATTGTGCGAAGAGGTGCCGTACCAGTACTGCAAAAGCGGCCCGGTGGTCGAGAGAAGAAAATACGGCGCACCGAGCGCGATGAGGAGCGCGACGAGCAGATTTTGCGCCGGCGGCGCATCAGCTCCCACGATCGCAAGAAGCGGCGGGAAAAGCGACCCCCATCCCAAATACGAAATGAGTGCGACGCTCGTGCCGAGAAAGACGATCATTGCGTGGATCTGCGCCTGTCGCTGCCCCCCATAGCGTGTAAGCAAAAAAACATAGAGATACCCGACGAACAAGAGCGACGTGAAAAAAAGGAGGCTTGTCGCCCACACCGACGAGGACCCGCCGAACCACGGCAGCAAGTGCTTGCCAGCTATCGGCTGCACGGCGAAGAGCAAGAAGGCGCTCAAAAGAATCGTGGAGGCGTAGAGAAGATAGCTGCCGTTCAGTGTGTTCCGGAACATCTGCGAAAACGGCATGGGCAACACTGTAGCATGAAAACTTACCCTTTAGAGCTCATCACTATTCGCAGCGGGATATACCAGATCTGGACTATTTTCATACTTCCGTAATTCATCGGCTTCCTCGATGAGAATCTTGCGCTCCTCTTCTCGAGACCAATTCCACGACATCCATCGTTGCGGTCTTTGTTGTTGCATCCTTTTGTATAATTCATGTCCGATCTCATACTGAGCTCTCCCCTCTACGGCGCTGAGCCCGCTCAGCATGGCCGGCGTCGCGTCTGAAGACAAAACAGCTAGGTACTCTGCATCGAGATCATTCATTGCAGCATATCGTTCGAGGTTCTTCTTGGCGATGAACGCATCGGGATTGAAGAGATTCATGCCCACGATAAAGACGACGATCGCCAAAAAGGTCCGGAAAGCGAACGTGTTGTCTTTGTTCTCCACGAGAATCTTGTATAGCAAACAGGCGAATACGAAACCGAGGAGGACGATGAATGCGTGTACATAGACCCTCAGCGTCGTGAATCCAAAAGCCTCTTCATACAGCCACATGCGGAAAAAGGCCGACGCCATGATCACGCCTACTTGCACAATGACGGCGGAACTCAGTATTTTGAAGGTCCGCGAGTGGTTTTCAGCATTTTTTTCGATAAATCTCTCGGTGACGACGAGCACCAGATACGAAAGGACAGCGACCGCGACAAGTTCGAAAAATCCGCGTCTTGCATATTCTGCGTATGTGTAGCCTTGCGCGGTAATGTTGCTTTCGCCTCCAAATAGATACGCGATCTGGATCACAATGAAAGCGAGAAAAAGCGCGTTCACGGACCCAAGAAGGATCGCAGTTTCGATATGCCCTATGGGGCGCTTTTCGTCTCCCTCTGCGAAGAGCGGTTTCCATACTCCGGCAAAGGCGTAGCTGAATGCGGCGATGAAGCCGACGGTGATTACTACTGCTGCAATAATCCGAACTATATCTTCCTCAGCGAAGTTCCAGTCAATGAGCGCTGATATATATTTTCCAAACACGGGATCTGCAGAAGCGAACAACAGCGAGAAGATCACCAAAACAGGGATGCTGATCAAAATGCCCCGCACGATCTGCTTTGCTCGGTTCGAGTCAGTGAAATGCCGCATCGAGAGCAAGTCCGCGAAGGATTGTATGAGTGGGTCTATGACCTTGAACGGGATAAGAAGCGCGAGGAAATCCGATGCTACGAATTGGCGGAGTAACCCACGCACCCGTACCTCCATGATTACGAGCAAGAGCCCCGCGCAGGCCAACACATTCAGCGCGGTAAGGAGCATGCTCGCACGGACGGCGACCATCGCCGCAAAAAACAAGAGGAGTGGGAAAAGCCACAAAAGATCCCCGCGGATCGGCTTTTTTGCAACATGCGCGATACCGAAGAAGGCGGCAGTGACCAGAGCCATGTAGGCGGTAAATCCGATACCTATCGGGAATTTGTCGAAAAAGAAGTAGTCGAACAGGAGGCCAAGCGCTAGAGAAATTCCTAGAATAAGCCCTGATCTGCCCGGGTTGGCTTTTGCAGCGCCCTCCATATAGATACGCTACCATCAAATGGGTCTGCCGTAAAACCGAAGTTGCGGCGCCGTATGAGTACATACGGCATCCTGCAAAAACATAGTCGTCCGCTGCACGGACTCGTTGTTTTTGCGGAGAGGGGGAGATTCGGCGCAGCTCACTAAACTCGCTTCGCTCGTTAAGTGGCTCCTGCCCTGGCTCGCCAGTCGGAAATGCTTCGCATTTCTCTGGCTCCGCCTTTCGAATCTTCCCTCACATTATATCGCCAGTTTGAAAAGGGTGCCCCGCACCCTTTTCAAACTACCGAATCGGAGAGGGGGAGATTCGAACTCCCGATACCTTGCGGTATGCCGGTTTTCGAAACCGGTGCATTCGACCACTCTGCCACCTCTCCCTTGGACGAGCCTTGCGACTCGCCCCTTCGGGTCATCGCAAAGCGGTGATCCGGCGAAGTGGCGCGATGCGCCACTCCCGCAACATTCGGAATGAATGTCGCAACGACCTGGCTCCGGACAAAATAGCACACTTTCGATTACCTAGAAAATGCGCTATATTTTCGATGCGGCTCTCAGCCGTCGCTTACGAGCGAGGCCCTATCGTCTAGTGGTTAGGACAGCAGCTTTTCAAGCTGTTAACTCGGGTTCGATTCCCGATAGGGTCACAAATCGAAACTTTGGCAGGTGTAAGCGAAAAATCTGGGCGCGCCGAAGGCGCGCTGTATGGCGA
>MFKV01000018.1 GCA_001781105.1 Candidatus Kaiserbacteria bacterium RIFCSPHIGHO2_01_FULL_54_36
AGCTTCCATCGCTTTTTGTTTGTTAATTGTTCAAACTCTCTTTTGTCCCGCATATGCAACACATCTTAGGTGTTGCATTTAGAATTAGAACTCAGGCTCATCACCGATGTGACGGTTTGTGATAGGATTAAGGAGATCCTGGACGCAAAAATAGTATGAACACTGAACGCACCTCCCTTTTCCTTATGGCCAACTTAGCTTCGGAGGTGTCTAGAGTACTTTCTTCAAGGAGTGCGGGGGATAGGTTATTTGAACAGGAAAGCCTAGAGAGAGCAGACCGGATCATTTCTGATGTCGAGAAACTGCCCGAGATGTCAAAACGGAAAGAAGAAGTGGCACTCATCTCAGAGGCGATCCGAGAACCCAGCATCGCTCCTGAACATATACGTTCTTATTTCGATCCGTTTCTATCACGATTGTTTGCTTCACAGGGTTAAAGACTATAAGCTAGGCATTACTCGGGGCCCGTAGCTCAATTGGTAGAGCGCGTGCATGGCATGCACGAGGCAAGGGGATCGTAACCCCTCGGGTCCACATGAAAGTCAAGAAGATTACGGCAGAGGATCGAAAGCTGATGGTCGAGTTTGTTGCGAAGTTGAAGCCAACGCAAAAAGATGAAGCTATAGCCGACTTACTTCTATTTGCCGACCGCTCGATCAAGATATTCGATGAGCTGACGAAGCACTCGACCCTTTCGCAGAAAGAGAAAAAGGAAATTGAAGACAGCATCACCGTTGGCCCGCAGTGGCTCCGCTATTCACGTCGCATAAAGCGGCAGAAGTAACCTCACGTAGCTTCGTATGTTCGAACCTTAACGCATGCTTCATGTCACCCAGGTATACTCCTCCACGATATGACTTACAACCAAAAAGATGTTGAGAGCGAAGAAGCGAAGATAGAAGCCGAAGGGATGACAGAAGAGCAACAAAAGGAGCGGCTCGACAGGGGCGAAGATATTATCGGTGAATCAGCAGAAAACGCGCAGTCAGACAGGGACAACGCATAGTTTGCGGTAATTGACGAGGCCGAACCTCGTCAATTCGGGGCGCGAAGCGCGACATCAACCCCACTCAATCGTCGCAGGTGGTTTGTCGGAGATGCGGTAGACCACCGCGCCGACTTCGCGCACTTCGTTGGTAATGCGGCGGGAAACTTTGTCGAGAAACTCGTAGGGAAGCTGGGCAAAGCGGGCCGTGAAGCCGTTGACGCTCCACACAGCCCAGAGCGCCAGCACTGCCCCTAGTCCTGCGCCATCTCCCTTGCTCTCGGTATGCATTGAGCGGGTAAGTGTCGCGCCCGCTTGCCAGACGGAATTGTAGAGCCCTGCCGCACGCAGCTCTTCGATATAGATACCATCAACGGTCCGCGCTACCTTGAGGTTCTCGGCGGTGACTTCTCCCTCAATGCGCACCACGAGCCCTGGGCCTGGAAACGGGTGACGAATGAGTAGGTCCTCGGGCACACCGATATCCCGTCCGATGTTGCGAGCCGAGTCTTTCACCTGATCCTCGAGAGGCGCCAACTCAGGAACTGAAAATCCAAGATTGGTATTATGGTGCACTTTGATCTCAGCGACGGTCGCGCCGGTTGCGTGTCCCATGCCACTCTCACGCAGATCGGTATACAGGGTACCCTGCGCAATAAAGTCGGCACCGAATTCTTCTATTTTTTTCTCAAGCACCTCTTTATACACACCACGCATCGCAAGCCGCTTCTCACGCATTTCAAGCTTCCCTTGAAGCGCTGCGAGAAATTGGTCGGTGGCATCCGCTATCTCGACCTCGATCCAATCTTGCCCTCCGAAATATTTTTTGACATACGCTTCATCGTCAGGTCGATCGATGCCGTGGATATATACACCTTTGAGTTTGGCACCAGCCTCTTTGAGGAGGTATGCCACGACAGATGAATCAGATCCGCCCGAAAGCGCGACCAAGACTTTCTTTCCCGATACCTGAGCTTTGAGCTGCTCTATTTTTTCCTGCGCGATGCTATGTGCCGGGAAGCGATCGAGGATCCCGCAGATCTTGAATGCGAAATTCTCATAGATACTGCTGCCGTATGAAGTGTCGGAGACTTCCGGATGGAACTGCACGCCGACCAAGTGCTTGTAGCGACCCGCGGCGACGGGCGCGTTATCCGTCGTACCAAGGACTTGCAGCCCATCGTATGGCTCGATCGCATCCCCATGACTCTCCAGGACCAATGACTCCTTCGGTATTCCTTCGAACAGTGGGTCATCTTGCGTGATGCGGAATGTATGGACGCCAAATTCGCGTTTTGCCTGCGGCGATACTTTTGCTCCGATGTGTTTTGCCCACATCTGGAATCCGAGGCATACGCCAAGCACAGGTATGCCGAGATCAAAAATCGCTGGATCAAAAGGCGGAAGCTCGCCATATGAAACTGACGCAGGCCCGCCCGAAAGAATGATTCCCGCGGGCGCAGCCTTTTTCACATCTTCTGCCGTGACGCTTGCTGGATCTGCAACCACGGCATAGATGCCGAGCTTTGCTAACTGCTGGAGGATCAGATGATCGAATTGGGAACCCATCGAGAAGACCAGTATGAAGTGCTTCGTCTGCCGCACCCGCATTTCAAGAGCCATCTCTTCGAGCCATTTCCTGGTTGCCCCTTTGAAGATAGAAGGCATTTGTGAGCATAGTATCATTTGTTTGCCGATATATGAAGTGGTTCGTATACATCGCGGAAGCAAGGACGAGCAGATATTATGTCGGAATAACAACCAATCCGGAATCGCGCGTGACAAAACACAACAGTGGTAAGGGCTCGCGGATGGCGGTTCAACAAGGCCCGTTCACTTTACGTTATACGTCTGAGCCATTCGATACGAAGTCAGAAGCGCGATTAAGAGAATCTCAAATTAAAGGGTGGAGTAGAGAAAAAAAGAGAAAACTTATTGCCGGAAAGTGGAAATAAATCGAAGATGCCCTTCGATTCGCTTCGCTCACTCAGGGTACCTCGACTCACTTCTTAAAGTGTTTACACCGAGCGAACGAAGTGAGTCGAGGTGTGGATAAGTAACTTGCGGTAGGGTATAGTGGTATATACTCAATCCTAGTGGGATAGAGTGGTAAATAATGACAAACTTGCTGATCGGAGAGTACGAGCATACGCTCGACGAAAAGAAACGCATTTCGCTGCCAAAGGCATTTCGAACGGGCCTAGGGAAACGTGTCGTCATGACGCGCGGTCTCGACAACTGCCTCTTTGTGTTTTCGCGAGAAGCGTGGGATACCTTTGCCATGAAGATGCAATCGCTCTCTTTCGCCAATGCCGATACACGCGGTTTCAACCGGTTCATGCTATCGGGAGCCGCAGAGGTCGACGTCGACGGAGTCGGGCGCATCCTCATTCCGGACCATCAGAAGTCTTTTGCAGGGCTTCGCAAGCGTGTCGTTTTTACAGGTGTGTCCGACCGGGTCGAGATTTGGGATGCGGAGCGCTGGGGTACCTATAAGCGCAAGATCGATAGGAATGCCGACAAGCTTGCGCAGAAATTAGGCGAGATCGGCGCACTCTAATCACGAGCAGAAAAATGAACTCATCTGCTTCGTTACGGGGCCCCGCGCAATTCTCCGCCGTACCGCACGTACGCCTGCGAATTGCTTCTCCCCATGCCTCGCACCTGAATCCATTTTTCTGCTCTTTCCCAAAAAACTGGCGACATCGGATTGCTGGGGAATTTCAATAACGTCATGCGCACGCGACGCTCACAATTCTCCGGCAATCTGGTGCCATCAGCGCACCAAAGTGTTCTTTTACAGGAAGCGATCGATTCGTTGGTCATTGCAGCAGATGATGTCGTGGTAGATGCGACGCTTGGCGGCGCAGGACACGCAAAAGTAATTGCAAAAGCGCTCGGCAAGGAAGGAGTCCTTATAGGATTCGACCTCGATGCAGATGCAATAGAGCGTGCGAGAAAGGCTCTCGTGAATGTTGCGCCGGCCGTACATCTCATCGAAGCCAATTTTCGCAATTTGCAAAAAGAGCTCGAAGCGCGCGGCATCAAGCGAATTACGAAAGCCCTCTTCGATCTAGGGTGGAGTTCATATCAACTCGACTCCGGAAGAGGATTTTCGTTCCAACGCGATGAGCCACTCAGCATGGCGTACTCAAAAAACGCTACGCTGAGCGCGGCAACCATCGTCAACGAATGGGCAGAAGAATCTATCGCGGATATCGTATACGGTTTTGGTGAAGAGCGCTACGCGCGCAAGATCGCTAAGCGGATCGTCGAGCGAAGGGCAAAAAAACCTTTCACAACGTCGAGCGAACTGGGGGAATTCATCAGGGAGATAGTCCCGCCCCACTATCGCCGCGGGAGAATCCATCCCGCGACAAGAACCTTTCAGGCGCTGCGGATCGCCGTCAACGACGAGCTCGGAGCACTGACAGCAGCTCTTCAAAGTACAAGAGAGATGCTCATGGCCAATGGTCGCATAGCCGTCATCACGTTCCACTCGCTTGAGGACCGACTCGTAAAGCAGGCATTTAGAGATTGGGCGAAAGCAGGCGAAGGAAGTCAACTGACAAAAAAACCGATCACACCTACGAGCGAAGAGACAGCGCAGAATCCTCGTTCGAGAAGCGGCAAACTGCGCGTTTTTGAAAAAACATGAAGCACCTATTGAAAATAAGCAAGTATCGACCCTCGATATTCCAGGGGAAATTTGATTTTTCACCATCACGAGGCGTTTCGCTCTCTATGGAGCACCCAATAGAGCGTCTCATCTTTCGCGCACTCACCGTTTTTTTGATCGCGCTCGTGTGCGGGTACCTCTATTTTGTCTCGGCATCCGTCCTCAACGTGATAGCGCGCAAAGATGCGCTCGCACAAGTCGCGGTCATCCAAGGTTCGATTGGCGGACTTGAGCAGCAGTACTTCAAACTCTCGCAGGCCGTCACTCCTCAGTCGGGGCAGGCTCTCGGTCTCTCCCCAGTGGGCCAGCCCAAATACGTGTATCGGCCGGGCAATGTCACGAGTGCTACAATTGCTCGCAATGAGATCTAGCGGGTTTTCCCTATGAGAGCGCAGTTTGTCTTGCGCACAAGGATCTTGTGCGGTTTTTTTGTACTGCTCGCACTCCTTTTTATCGTGCGTCTCTATTTCGTCCAGATCGTGCACGGCGCGGCATATCAAGATAGTGCCAAGGTGCAGTATGTACAGTCGGACCCTGATACGGGGAGTCGCGGCAGCATCTACTTCACGACCAAAGACGGCGAGCTCGTCTCGGCGGCCGTGATGCAGGCGGGATGGCGCATAGCTATCAAACCAGACGATATTGCTGACGCGGAAGGAGCGTTTACGCAATTGAATGCGATCGTGCCAATCGACCAAGAGCGATTTTTCGCAAGCGCCGGGAAATATGGCGATCCGTATGAGGAGATTGCTTTTCGCGTACCCGACGACGCTGCGAAGAAGATCCGGCCACTTAGCATCCCCGGCGTGCTTCTGGTACGTGATCAATGGCGCTTCTATCCCGCGCGCGAGCTCGCAGCGCAGACGATCGGATTCGTCGGCTACCAGGGAGACAAAAAGGTCGGTGTCTATGGGCTCGAGAAGGAGTGGCAAGATACTCTCGCCCAAACTAAGGACGGCAGGTACGTAAACCCCTTTGCCGAGATCTTCACGAATATCCAAGCTGCTGTATCTACCAATCCCGCCGCGCACGAGGGTTCGATCGTGACATCGCTCGAACCTTCGGTGCAGCGCACCGTCGAAGAGACATTGGAGAAAGTTGCACGCACGTATTCACCTCGCGTCATTGGCGGCATTGTGATGGACCCGCACACAGGAGAGATCTATGCAATGGCACTGCGCCCGGCATTTGATCCCAATACCTACCAGACTGCCGCTAACGCTGCTGTCTTCTCGAACCCGCTTGTCGAAAGTATTTATGAAATGGGTTCGATCATGAAACCGCTCACCATGGCGGCGGGGATAGATAAAGGAGTCGTGACACCGACTACGACCTACTACGATGCAGGCTGTATCGTGAAAAGCGGAAAGGAAATCTGCAATTCTGATGATGTGGCGCACGGCGTCGTCTCGATGCAGGAGGTGCTGAATCAATCACTCAATACCGGTGCCTCTTTCGTCGTAGATAAGATAGGGCACACCGTCTTCGGTGAGTATGTGCGAAGTCTGGAGCTTGGCAAAAAAACGGGCATCGATCTGCCCAACGAGGCTTCTGGGCGTCTAAAATCGATCGAGAATGGCTATGATGTGGACTACGCAAGTGCATCGTTCGGGCAGGGCATTGCCGTCTCGCCAGTAGAAATGATCCGCGCGCTTGCCGTGCTCGCAAATGACGGCGTGCTCCCAAGCCCGCATGTCGTTACCGCGATCAAGTACCAGAGTGGCGTCACGCGCGCGGTAGATGTGAAGGAAGGGCCGCGGATCCTGAGCGCTTCTTCAACCGAGGCGGTGACGAGTATGCTCGTGAAGGCGCTCGACACCGCGCTCGTTGGCGGCACTCTCAAGCAAACACACTATTCAATCGCGGCTAAGACGGGCACCGCACAGATCGCAAGTCCCAGCGGGGGATACTACACCGACCGTTTTCTCCACTCATTCTTCGGTTACTTCCCGGCGCACGATCCCAAATTCATCATTTTCCTCTTCATGGTCGAGCCGCACACGACGCAATTTTCTGCCGCAACACTTGCGACTCCATTCATCGACATCACCAAGTACCTGATCAACTACTACGCGATCCCACCCGATCGATAGATTATGCACAGTAAACACTCTAGTGTTCTTAAGAACATGAGAGTGAGAGCTAAGGTACGTGGACGCACTGAACTTTCGTTTTTCCATATTTTGAACTAGAATTCATCGGCAAGGCCCTATCGTCTAACGGTTAGGACACCGCCTTCTCAAGGCGATAATCGGGGTTCGATTCCCCGTAGGGTCACAAGTTTGGAGACAAGATTCGATTCGGGGTGGTTTTCTTTGGCCGCCAACAAAGAAAACCACTGATTCTGCGGCACGCCGCGCGCTTCGCGCGCGGGAGGATTTTTTGGAGGGGAGGTCTTTGGATTTAGCCGCTTCATCAAGCAATGAAGCCTCTTTGAGCCATGCTCGCATGGGTTCGAGCCACACGGCGGCGTTGCGTTCAAGCAGGAGGATTCTCTCCTGCGCCGACTTCTTTGACGACATCAGCGCGCGCTTCCTTTCAAGGTAGTCGCCGCGCTCAATATCCTGTTCGACAAAGAGGTCGGTGAGGCGGGCAATTTTGCCGTCCAAGTCGGCAATCTTTGCCCGCATCGCTTGGACGGACGTCGCCGTGGCGTGAGTGGCTTCTTGCGCGTCCTTCTCCGCCATACCGTCTAATTCTTTTGCCCAATGCGACGGCAGGACGAATTTTGCGAGCAAGCCGGAGAGTTGCGAGTCCAGCGCTTCTTCC
>MFKV01000019.1 GCA_001781105.1 Candidatus Kaiserbacteria bacterium RIFCSPHIGHO2_01_FULL_54_36
AATCGTACGATCCGGTACAAAGCCACCACGCGCGCGGAGCGTGCGAGTCAATCAGCGTTGGTGTTAAAATGGGTTCGAGCAGCGTTGTAGATACGCACAAAAGACAGAAAATACGGTAACTCCCTCACGCGTTTGTTATCATGATGAGGTGATCCGCCACTATTTGCCAAAAAACATTGACGAACTGGCGCAATGGTATATGCGCTACATCTCGCCTCTCGCGCTTGTCGCGGGATTCGTCGCCGACAATCTCGTTCTTCTGCGCCGTGTTGATCTCTGGACGAGCAACCTGCTCTTGTTCTCATATCTCACGATCGCTGCCATATGCATCGTCGTATTGAATTTGATCACCACGGGCCGCTTGCGATGGAAATGGATCCTCAAAGCGACACCCATCATCCCCGTCGTCGCGCAATTCGCATTCGGCGGGCTCTTTTCGGGTTACCTATCACTCTACAGCCGCAGCGCGGCAGTCGCCGTAAGTTGGATCTTCGTACTTATCGTCGCAGCTCTCGTTTTGAGCAATGAGCGTTTCTTCCGCCAATACATTAAATTCTCATTCCAGATCTCTATCTTTTTCACCGTACTCTTCTCGTTCCTCATTTTCTTCTTGCCGGTCGTTTTCAAAAGCATCGGCCCATACATGTTTGTCTTGAGCGGCATTGTGAGCTTGGCGCTCATCGCGCTTTTTTTGAGATTTATTCAATATCTGATGCCAGAGCTTGTCGCGCGCGAGCGCACAAAGCTCGCACGCATCATCGCCGTTATTTTTGTCATCTTCAATATTCTGTATTTTTCGAATGCGATCCCGCCGCTGCCGCTCGCGCTCAAAGAGATCGGCGTGTATCACAACGTCGTCTCGACCGGCACGGGCGGATTTCGACTCACCGACGAATTGCGGCCCTGGTATCAAGGCTACCTTCCGCTTCGCCCAGTCTTCCACCGCACACCGGGGCAGACGGCATATGTATTTGCGGCGGTCTTTGCGCCCTCGGGGCTCGCCACCGACATCTTGCATGAGTGGCAGCGCTACGATGAGAAGACTGAAGAATGGATCACCGCTGCCTCTGTGCGCTATCCGATACTCGGCGGCAGGGATGGCGGGTACCGGGGCTACTCATTTTTCAAGAACATTCCCCCCGGCATTTGGCGCGTCAATGTGGTAACGCAATACGGCCAACTTATTGGACGCGTTTCGTTCACCGTTGAAGATGTCGCTACCGCAGTGCCGACGGGTGAGTCAGTCCATTGAACACCCACGTTTCTTTAGCGGCCAGCCGCAGTTGCACGCAACTGCGGCTGGCCGCGTCGCATTTGAGCGTTTTTTTTGCTATACATACCAGTGTTCGATGGCGGCTATGGTGTAACGGTTAACACTGGAGCTTGTGGAGCTCTCGATTCGAGTTCAATTCTCGATAGCCGCCCAAAGACGATATACTAGTGAGCGTGGACATCTCGCTCATCATTCCCGCGTACAACGAAGAGGCCTCAATCGGGCTGTGCCTTGATATGGCGATAAAGAATTCAAAGGGAAAATTTAAAGAAATCATTGTCGTAGACAATGCTTCGACCGACAAGACTGCAGAAGTAGCAAAGCAGCGACCAGGTGTCCGAGTCGTGCAGGAAGATCGCAAAGGCACTGGCCACGCGCGTCAGAGTGGAGCAGAAGCGGCAAGCGGAGAGATCCTTGCATACATCGATGCGGACTCACACATTCCCGACGATTGGGTAGACAAGATCGAGCGGTGGTTCTCAAACGACCCGAAACTCGTCTTTCTGAGCGGCGCGTACCGCTATCACCGCCATGAGATCACGCGATACCCCGCCTGGTTCCTGGATTTCGTCTGGTGGTTTTCCTTGCCCGCCTATTGGGTGGTGGGCTACATGGGCAACACGGGGAATTGCGCCATTCGCGCAAACGCGCTCAGAGAAGTAGGCGGCTTCGACCGCTCGATACTTTTTTATGGCGACGATACCGACGTCTCGCGCCGATTGCACAAGGTCGGCAAGACCGTTTGGAGCATGCGTTTCTACAACTACTCTTCTCCGCGTCGCTTCGAGCAAGCAGGGCTTTTTACCACATACCTCACCTACCTGCTCAACTACTGGTGGCCAGTGCTCTTCCATCGTCCATACACGCCCGGGCATCACTTTATCAAAGGACATAAAAGTGCCGAGCGGAGTTTGTCTGAGCACTAGACAAATATCCAAAATAATGTACAATACCACCACGATCTCATCTTGCGATGAGACGAGCAATAGGGAGTTCATATGCTCACGAATTGGGAAGGCATGCGACGATTCAACATCTTGCATGTGCTGCTAATTCTCGGCCTTCTGGCCGGTGGTGGCGCAGCCCTCGGCTTCGTTGTCAATTTGCCGTAGCCAGCGCACTGAACAATGAACAAGACTGAACAAAGGTGGAGGGGGGCGGGTATGCAATCTCACCGTCCCCTTCTTTATTTATAAAAAGCGAGCCCGCCCGGTCGCTACTTTTTATTCAATTGTTTCCGCCTGCTGCAACGGCATCTCGTTTCTGCTTATCTTCCATTACAGACAACCACCCTTCGATGTACGGAACTTGCGGGACGCGTAGGGCGTGGTCGCCCCTAAAGGGGAGGAACATATCCACATTCTCCGGTCGTAGCGACCCAGGTGTTATCACCCGCTCCCCTTTAGGTTTCTCGAGTTCTGCTTTGTCCATCGTGCCCGCGAGCTTTTTCATAGGGAACACGGTATCACTCGCGCCCGAGATGACAATGATCCCGACGCCGTTTGCTTTGAGCTCGGCGAGGACAGGCAAAAGGTCCGTAGCCGCAAGCCCCCACATTTCTTTAAATGCTCGCGACGGGCTCGCGCTGTACTGCGAAAACTGTCCGCGTTTTACTGACGCCCCTTTTTCCTTATCCTCCTCGGTCTCAACGATCTCGCTGTAATTGGGCAAGATGATCGGCTCTTCGCCTCGTACTGCGCGCTCTGCGTTTTCTGCTTCGACGCGAGCGCGATCCTCCTTGCTCCACGGCATCGCATTAAAACTCTCGCCCCACGCCCCTCGCGTGCTCGGTTCGGTGACGAAACCTCTCGCAAGCCGGCTACGGCTGTCATTCTCGATGAGCCCGGCTGACTCGAAAAGCACGACGTTTTTGATGCGTCGCTTACCTTCCCCTCGCTTTTCCCGACGAACCATCAGTAGGGCCGCGAGCGCCGAGCTTACTCCGCGCTGAGAATGGCCAAGTGCGTTCACTCTTTCAACACCCTTCTGATCAAGCACTTGTATATCAGTGAGCGCTTGCCGCACCTGTTCCGGAGAAAATTTACTTGCCAGTTCGCGATCTGCAGGCGGTACCTCCGTGCTCCCGCCTTCGCGCGGATGATTGAGGCCGAGCGTACGCCGGCCTGCTTTAACGAACCCATGGATCACGTGTTCGTAGGTATCGATAGGCACCAGTGTCGAGGGGTCGAGCATGATCGGATCTTTTTCGGTCGGGTTCTCGGGAGAAACGTCGACAACTTCGGCAAAACCGCCATTGCCCACATCGATCATTTCGCGCTTTCTGAATTGTTCCCTGTATGCGTCTTTCTTTCTGTCTGGCCCTGCTTCGTTCATATTTTTTGCGCGAGGTCTCTTCTCAATCTTCACCTGCTTTGTGTCTCCACGCAACAGCCCACTTGCTCCAAGGCCGAGTGCCGCGGCTGCACCTACCGCGCCCACTCCTTTCAGAAATTTTCTTCTGTCTGGATTCTTTGAGTTTTCGAGGTTCACATAAGTATTATATGTCGGCGCGAAACTTTCCGCTCTTGATTTGACAAAAGGGAAATTGATGTCAATCTACGAGGCAACTGGCTTCGCCAGTGATCTTGTCGTCCAACATCAAACAGGGAGGCCATCGTGCCAACCACCATCGCAGGTACGTTCCTACTCTACATCTGCCTCTTCGGCGCCTATGTGCTCGTGATCTTCGCCACCGCCTTCTTCGAGAAATGGGGCTTCAAGTGGCAGGTTCTCGCGCAGCCGGATGCGCCCAAGAAGTTCCTCGACCTCTGGCGGAACCTATCGTTCTGGGGCGACCTCCTGATCGTGAACCAAGTGATGGCGATCGTGCTCGCGCGTCATGCGAAATCGTGGTCGCTCGAGGCGTTCATCACTATCTTCGTGGTGATCGCGATCGTCGGCATCGGTTACCTATGGCCGCTGTTGCAGGATAGCCTGCAGCACAAATCGGCATGGTTCCGTGACGGCATGTCGCCGCTCTCGGGCACGCTCCACCAGATCTACTGGACGTGCGGTATGTCAGTCTGCCTGTCCTACTTCATCCTGACACCGCGGGATGAGATTCGCTGGTGGGAGGTGGTCCTGATCACGATCGCACTCATGATCCACTGGGTCGCGAGCACTGTGCAGCCGCCGTACGTGGTGCATGGTGAAGTGCATCTGCCAGCAAAGATCGGCGCAGCTGCCGGCGTCATCATGATTCCATTGTTGGCGCTTTACCTGCTCGTCCTCGCATGAGGCGAGCACGCAAGTGTTGGGCGATCGGGCGAGGTCTTTGGCCTCGCCCGTTTGCTTTTATGCGGAGTATTTATTTTTCGCCGCTCGCTTCGCGCTTCAGCTCTTTGCGCATGTAGCGGCTGAGGATGTAGTAGAGAATGCCTACGACGGTAATGCCGAGTATCACATAGTGGATGCCGTTGATGACGTTCTCGATACTGCCGAAGGATTCGCCGAAAAAGTAGCCTAAGAATATGAGACCCCAAAATTGCACTATCGCCACCACCGCCCCCCAGCCGAAGAATTTCTTGAGTGGCATGTGGACCGTCCCGGCGAGCGCGATGAAACTCGACGCAATGCCATAGGAGAGCTTGCCGAGGAACATGGTCTTTCCCGCATTTTTCTCCCAGAGTTTTCGGATGTCATCGAGATGGTCTTCTCTGACCCCGATCTTTCGAAGAAGCTTCTGCGCTGTTGCGGTGCGGCCGCCGTAGTAGCCGAGTGCGTAATAAAAAGCATCCATGATCATGTCGCGTGCGAAGAAAAAGAGCAGCAGCACATAAATGTTGAAATACCCGAGGCTTGCGAGCGTGCCTGCGACGAACGCGACGACCGGCCCTTCGATGATCGAGAGGGGAATGAGGATCAAGTATCGGTACTGCACGATAAGCTCAGTGAGGTGATCTGCGTCCATGGTTTTATGCTACCTCCAAATAAAATACCAAGAAAGTATTGCGATACCGAGATACACGATATATCCCAGTGGAATGATCTTGCGCCCGCCGAACTTGATCCACGGATAATAATCAGAGAACGACGTGAACCACTCTTTGAATCGCACGGCGGGATTGACCAGATACCAGACGAAATCCTCGATGATGACACCGGAGGCGTACGCGCTCACCATGATGCCAAAAAGCTTTGTGTTCCATCCCGTAAAGACAAATGGAAGAGCGAGAAGGGCAGGGTACATAACAATGAACAGAAAGAAGTGGTATCCGGAGAGCACGAATGAGCCGATGCGGATCTTCCAGCCAAGCTTGCCCTTGTCCCACGCATTTCTGCCCTCCACATACGCTTCCCAGAAGCCGGATGCGATGAATGCTCCCCAGACAAGTGCAAAAACGATAAGCGTCTGGAGAGTAGTCGGATCTGTCATGGGAGAAGTTTATCACGGGCCCCGTACGTAGTAGTATGGCCGCATGAGCGACTTGATCCCACTCTATCGTCATCCTCAGCCGCACCGGGAGCTTGCGCGCCGGTGGCAAAGTGTCGCGAGGCAGCCAGGATTTTTCACTTCGCTCATCGTGTCGACACTCTTTCTTATGGTTGGATGGTTTGTCAATTATTTCGCGATCGAGTTTGCAACGGATCGGGCCAGTAATTCGGTAACGGATATCGTGCTTTCAAACATTCCGGTCTTTGAAGTCGATGCGCTGTTCGTCTACGGCACATTCGCCTTTGCGATGCTTATGTTTGGTATCGGCCTCATGCATCCCAAGCGCATCCCATTCGGATTCAAAGCGGTAGCTCTGTTTTGGATCATTCGCTCCGTTTTTGTTTCCCTGACCCACTTAGCACCATTTGAGGCTCAGTATGCCTCCGACTTCGGGCCAGTCATCAACGATATGTTTTTTGGCGGCGATCTATTCTTCTCTGCGCACACGGGCATGCCCTTCTTGGGCGCACTTGTATTCTGGAGGGAGAAGGGAATACGTACGATCTGTCTTTTGGGCTCGGTCTTTTTTGCGATCGTCGTGCTTCTGGGCCATGTGCACTACACGATAGACGTCCTTTCCGCATTCTTCATCACCTACGGCATTTTCCACATAGCCGAATGGCTCTTCCCGAAAGATCGTGCCATGTTCCTCGCGGATGAAGCAAAGAGCGTATAATACAGCCATGGAAGACCAGGAGCTGCGCCAAAAACTCGATGCCCTGGAAGCGAAGATTGCGGATGTATATGTGTCTGCCGAAAAGACACGGAAGTACTTCCTTGCGCTTCTTATCGTCACGGTCGTGGCATTCGTATTGCCGCTCATTGGACTTTTCTTCGCGATTCCTTCATTCCTATCCACCTACAGTGACTTGAGCGGTTTGTAATGTAATAAACAGTTCATACAAACGTCATGCTGGAGCAGTAGTGCTATAGTCTCATTATTATTTACTAAACAGTAGTCCCTAGCACCTAATTCCATATGGATATTGAGAAGAAGGAGATTCACATCGTGCCGCCGCAGCGGATACAGAGCGCGGCAATGTTTGCGATTATCATGCTCGGAGTATTCCTCCTCACGCTCACTCTCTCCACGCTCAAGCAATACCACTACATCGGGAGCGGCATCTCTGCCTCCAACACGATAAGCGTCTCCGGCGACGGCGAGGTCTTTGCGGTGCCGGACACCGCGACATTCTCCGTAACCATCCAAGAAGAGGCAAAGGATGTAAAGGCGGCGCAAGATGTGGCAACCAAGAAGGGCAACGACATCATTGCGTACCTCAAATCGCAAGGCATTGATGAGAAAGACATCCAAACGACCGATTACAATGTCTACCCGCAGTACGATTACACAAATGCTGTCTGTACGCAGGGGTACTGCCCGCCAGGCAAGCAGGTGCTGCGCGGCTTCCAGGTATCGCAGACACTCACGATAAAAGTGCGCGACACTAAGAAAGCGGGCGATCTACTCTCGGGCGTTGGCTCGCGAGGTGTCTCATCGGTTTCCGGGCTTTCATTCACCATCGACGACCAAGACACGCTCGAAGCAGAAGCGCGCGACAAGGCGATCGCAGAGGCGCGCGAGAAAGCTGAGGTGCTCGCGGATTCTCTCGACGTCAAAATCGTGCGCATCGTAGGCTTCAGCGAGAACGGCTCGTACCCGCCGATGCCATACGCATACGGAATGGGAGGCGCGGGTGATGCGGTAATGTCGACCAAAGCAGCCGCTCCAGAAATCCCCGTCGGACAAAACAAAATCGTGTCGAACGTGACGGTGACGTACGAGATAAGGTAAGAGACGCGCAAAACAGAGAGACTTCTCGAAAGACACGCGTGTCCGTCTGTTGGCGGACCTGCTCCTCTCGGCACCGCCGTGCCTGCGAGGGGCCTTTCTCAAAGCCTCTCAGTTTTGCGCTAGGAGTGGGGTGAGTTGAAAATGCAGTGCTTGACTTTCGTACCAGGAAAAGTAGTATATCTGAAACGCCGCGAGGCGTTTTTAAAATGGCTGGATTTGAGTTCCCTAGAACCTAACACCTAGTCCCTAGCACCTAATTATGTCCATCGGCCAATACCTCAAAGACACCCAAGGCGAGCTGCGGCACGTCGCATGGCCCACACGTTTACAGACCATCGTCTACAGCATTCTTGTCGCACTCCTCTCTATCGTGGTTGCTCTCTACCTTGGGCTTTTCGACTATATTTTTACAACTGGCCTTGCGCGCTTTCTTGAAATTCTCCCCGGCTCGAACTCAGTGATAGAACAACCTTTCGCTACCACGACCAATTCGACAAGCTCATCGCAAGCGATCCAGGATTTCCAGATGCAGCTCACGACGACTACAGAGCAATAAGTATGAAGCAGACACACGGACAAGAGCGCCAGTGGTATGCGATACACACCTACTCTGGCTATGAAGATGCGGTCGCACGCAATTTGAAGCAGCGCGTGGATTCCTTCGGCATGAAGGAGAAGATCTTCAACGTCGTGGTGCCGACGGAGAATAAGATAAAGATCAAGAATGGCCGGCGCACGGAGGCTCGCGAGAAGGTTTTCCCAGGCTACGTTTTGGTAGACATGATCGCCTCGGACGACGCGTGGAGCGTGGTGCGCAATACGCCGCAGGTCACGGGGTTCGTCGGAACCGCAAATCAAGCAGTGCCGCTTTTGCCTGAAGAAGTGGAGAAAATTCTCAAGCGTTCCTCCGGTGATACGGTGCGCCACGCAATAGATCTCTCCGAGGGCGATGCAGTCATCATCATCGACGGCCCATTTAAAGACCTTGAGGGCAAGGTGGGGGAGATTGACGAAGAGCGCGGAAAGGTTAAAGTCTTAGTTCCGATGTTCGGCCGCGAGACTCCAGTGGAGCTCGAAGCCGACCAAGTTCAGAGGGTTTAATTGTATTCACTACTAACTACGTACTACTTTCTACTAACTAGTTCATATGGCAAAAGAAATCACAAAAATGATCAAATTGCAGATCGCAGCGGGAGCTGCGACCCCTGCGCCGCCGGTCGGTACTGCGCTTGGCCCAGCCGGCGTCAATATCGGCGAGTTCGTCAACCAATTCAACAACCAGACGAAGGCAATGGCAGGCTCGATCGTACCTGTCCTTCTCACTGTCTACAAAGACCGCTCGTTCACTTTCATCGTCAAGAAGCCGCCGGCCTCGCGCTTGATCCTCAAGTCCATGAATATGGAAAAAGGCTCGCACAAGGCACAAGACAAAGTAGGCAAGCTCTCCAAGCAGCAGCTCACCGACATCGCGACGGAAAAGATGGAGGACCTGAATGCCAACGATATTAACCAAGCTCGCAAAATAATTGCCGGCACTGCCCGAAGCATGGGCATCGACTCGGATCTCTAATCCGCTGTTACAATACGGGCTATGGCCGTGGCCCAAAGAATAAGAGAAGAAATCGCGCGAGTATTTGGCGTTCCTCAAGAGGAGGTGAAACTAGAACATCCCGCAGACCTCAAAAATGGGGATTATTCGACCGGTGTTGCAATGCAGTTTGCAAAGCGCCTCGGTAAAAACCCGCTAGCGCTGGCAGACATATTTGTTAACACCGGCCCAATCGACGGGGTCGAGAAAATCGAGATCGCAGGGCCTGGATTCATCAACTTTTATTTGGCAGCAAACACGATCGCGGATTCGATAAAAACTGCGCAGTCGGAAGACATGTGGGGGGCGAATGAGAATCTGAAAAGCAAGAAGATAATGGTCGAGTACACGGACCCCAATCCTTTTAAAGAATTCCACATCGGCCATCTCATGAGCAATGCGATAGGCGAGTCGATCGCTCGTTTGTCCCAATTTTCTGGTGCGGAAGTAAAACGAGCGAACTATCAAGGCGATGTCGGGCCGCATGTAGCGAAGGCGATCTGGGCTCTGGCAATGAAGAAACCATCGCTGCTGGAAATTAGTATGGCATATGCAAACGGCGCTAAGGCGTATGAGGAGAATCCCCAAGCCAAAGCGGAGATTGATGCGGTCAACCAAAAGATTTACGACAAAAGCGATCCTGAGATTAATGAGAGTTATACATATGGTCGGAACATATCGCTCCAGCATTTCGAAATCCTTTACAGAATTCTGGGCACAAAATTTGACTACTATTTTTTCGAGAGCGAGACGGGCCCGAGGGGGGTTGAGATCGTTCGCACACACCCAGAAGTGTTTACAATAAGTGAGGGAGCCACTGTTTTTCAAGGCGAAAAGGCTGGTTTGCATACTCGTGTTTTTCTCACGTCCAAAGGTTTGCCTACGTATGAGACGAAAGAATTAGGACTTGCTGAAATGAAAGAAGAGAAGTGGTCAGCTGATGTTTTGATTTCGGTAACGGCCCACGAACAAGCAGACTACTTTAAAGTTGTTCTGGCGGCGATGAAAGAAGTGATGCCGGAAATAGCAACCAAAATCAGGCATATTTCGCATGGAATGATGCGCCTCCCGACAGGCAAGATGTCTTCGCGCACTGGGGACGTGATAACGGGCGAGTCACTCTTGAAAGATCTTATTGTCGCAGCAGAAGAACGCGCAAAAGATAGTCGTGCGACAAGTCATCACGAGTTGGCAGAGCAGGTCGCCGTAGCTGCGATCAAATATCAAATACTGAAACAAGCATCAGGCAAAGACATTATTTTCGATCGCGAGCGCGCACTTTCGCTTGAGGGAGATTCAGGGCCGTACCTGCAGTATGCACATGCGCGTGCATGCGCGGTCGTTGAGAAAGCGAGGGAGCAACATATCGAAGCGAAGGCAGAGAGTGTCGAACCAAGCGAATTGGCGAGACTCATACACCGCTTTCCCGAGGCGGTGGAATATGCCGCAAGCGAGCTTGAGCCGCACCTTCTTTCTAATTACTTGCTCGCGCTCGCGAGTGCCTTCAACAGCTGGTACGCACAAGTGCACATCCTCGACGGTTCGACTGACGCTCACCACAAGGTGGCACTTACTGCAGCAGTTGCACGAACGCTCAAGAATGGTCTCTGGGTCCTCGGTATCTCCACACCAGAGAAGATGTGATAGCATTTTGCTATGGAAGGCTCGAATATACCGGAAGAATTTCAAAGGCGAGTGAAGCCGCTTTCTCAAGCAGAACGACAAAAGCAAGATAAAAGTGCATTTGTGGGGTCTTTTGATGAAGCAAAAAATGTAGTTAGTGATCGGGGATTCGACTACCCAATTATTGTGGTACCGCAGGGCATGGAAGCTGGCGGACACATGTATGTGGCAACAAATCAAGATGACCTTGAGAAATTTGTTCCACAGGCGTTTGAAGACTCACTCCATGGAAACATCCATGTCATAAGTAGAAGGGGCAGTACGCTTAAATCTGGGAAACAACCATTTATTGGATAAGCGTCTCCGATGCGGAGAAAGTCGCGCCGGGGTGAGTCTTTTGCTACGATACACAGAATATGGCTGAAAATCAGGCACCCTCCTCCGCCACTCCTTCGCGTAAAGCTTCGGACGAGCAAAGCAAGGCTTCGGATGGGCAGGGGAAATCCGATGTCGCACTTCGGGAAGAAGACATCCTGAGATTCTGGAATGAGCGCGGGATATTCAAGAAATCGCTTGATCGGGAAGCTCCGCGCGGAGAGTTTGTTTTCTACGAAGGCCCACCGACCGCCAATGGACTGCCCGGCATCCATCACCTCGAATCGCGGGCGTTCAAGGACGCGATCCCACGCTACCGCACGATGTGCGGCTACCATGTGCGCCGCAAGGCGGGATGGGATACGCACGGGCTTCCGGTGGAAATAGAGATAGAGAAGCAGATCGGTTCAAAGAGCAAGAAAGATATCGAGGCGTTCGGTATCGCGGAATTCAACAAGAGGTGCAAGGAAGGTGTCTTGCGCTACATCGGCGAGTGGCAGAAGTTCAGTGACCGTATTGCGTTCTGGCAAGATTACGACCACACCTACTTCACGTTCGACAATTCGTATATCGAATCGGTCTGGAATATTTTGAAGACAACGCACGAGAGAGGTCTTTTATACAAGGATTACAAGGTCGTGCCCTGGTGCACGCGCTGCGGTACCGCGCTCTCGAGCCATGAAGTGGCGCAAGGATATGAAGATGCGCAAGATCCGGCGGTATACGTGAAATTCAAGATCGCAGGCAAACAAGAGTACATTCTGGCGTGGACGACGACTCCCTGGACGCTTCCGGGCAACGTGGCGCTCGCCGTAGGCGGGGACATGGCGTACGTAAAAGTGAAAACCGATCACGGTGTCGTGTGGCTTGCAAAGGCTCGCCTTGATGCGGTTGCCCCGGGAGCAATCATTCTCGAGGAGAAAAAGGGCAGCGATCTCGTCGCGACCGAATATGAACCTCTGTTTCCGTTCTTGAAAACCTCGGCACCAGCAAAGCAGCATAAAGCGTTTGAAAAAGCATACAAGGTGTATGCGGCGGACTTCGTCTCCACAGAAGACGGCACGGGTGTCGTGCACACGGCCGTCATGTACGGGGCCGACGACTTCGAGCTAGGAGTGAAGCTTGGGTTGCCCAAGCATCATCTCGTGAATGAGGACGGCACGTTCTCACACCACGCTGGAGAATTCGCCGGCATGTTCGTGAAAAAGGCGGACCGATCGATCATCGAAGACCTGCAGAGGCGAGAGCTCCTTTTCAAACAAGAGGTCGTCACCCATACGTATCCTTTCTGCTGGCGCTGCAAAACGCCGCTCATCTACTATGCGCGCGACTCTTGGTACATCGCGATGTCGAAGCTGAAAAGTGAACTCGTCCGCGAGAACGCAGAGATACATTGGGAACCGGAGCATATCCGCGAAGGCAGGTTCGGCGAGTGGCTGCGAGAGCTCAAGGATTGGGCTATCAGCCGCAATCGCTACTGGGGCACACCGCTTCCCATCTGGGAGTGTCAAAAGTGCAAGGAAATCAAGGTAATCGGCAGCATCGAGGAGCTCCAAGCAAGCTCAAAAGCGATGCCAGGCAGTCTCGATCTGCACCGGCCATACGTAGACGAAATAGTGCTTACCTGCTCATGCGGCGCGGACATGCGGCGCGTGCCCGAAGTACTCGATGTGTGGTTTGACTCGGGGGCGATGCCGTTTGCACAAGACCACTATCCCTTCGACTTCGCTCAGGGTAAACCGTTCTCCGGCAAAGAAATCTTGTATCCGGCAGATTATATCTGCGAAGCGATCGATCAGACGCGTGGGTGGTTTTACACCTTGCATGCGATCGGCACTCTCATGGGCCGCGGTAAAGCTTTCAAACATGTCATCTGCCTCGGACATATACTCGACGCAAAAGGAAAAAAGATGTCGAAATCACTCGGCAACATCGTCGAGCCCAATGCGATGATCGACAAGTATGGCGCCGACGCACTACGCTATTTCATGTACACGGTTAATGCCCCGGGCGAGAGTAAGAATTTTGACGAGCGGCTTGTAGACGAGATCGTCAAGAAACACATCGGCCGTCTCAACAATGTGCTTGCATTTTACAAATTGTACGAGAATGGCACGGAGCGTGACTGGAAAAGTACCAACGTGCTCGATAAATGGATCATTGCGCGGCTCGATGAGCTCGTTATCGAGGCGACTGAAGGATTTGAGAACTACCAACTAGATCATGCAACGCGTCCGATCGCCAAGTTTATTGATGATTTGTCTGTCTGGTACTTACGACGTTCACGTGAAAGATATAAAACAGAAGGAGAAGACAAAAAGCATGCGTTAGCGACACTGCGCTACGTGCTCCACCGCTTAGCACTCGTCATGGCCCCGTCCATGCCTTTCTTCGCAGAGCATCTTTTTCAGGCTGTGCGGGAGAGTGAAGATGAGGAAAGCGCACATCTCGCTATGTGGCCCGAAGTTTCAGAAACCACTGGCTTTCTCGCGCGCTTGTTTGGCTGGGGACCCAAGAACAAAGAGTTGCTCGAAGTAATGCAGGCATCACGAGAGATCGTCACGAAAGCGCTTGAAGCGCGCGATGCCGCCAAGATCAAAGTCCGACAGCCATTGCAAAAGCTGACGATCAACAGTAGCGAGCTCACCGAGGAGTTTCGTTCACTGATCCGCGATGAGGTGAATGTGAAAGATGTCCTTATCGGTAATGAATTCAGGCTCGATATAACCATAACCCCTGAGCTTCAAGAAGAAGGATTCGTGCGTGATACGATCCGCGCGATACAGATATATCGTAAGGAGAGCGGACTGAAGCCAGGAGAAAAAGCTACGTATAGAGCCGAGGTCGCACCCCAAGAGCGTGCAATAATCGAAAAATATTTGGAACAGATCCAGAAAGCCACTCACACCACGATAGAATTCACTTAAGCATGTACCAGAAGTATCAAACTGACGCACTCGTCTTAGGTGGCCGTGAGAACGGGGAAAATGACCGCACGTTTGCCCTTTACACGCGCGAATTCGGACTTCTGTGGGCACGC
Organism: Candidatus Kaiserbacteria bacterium RIFCSPHIGHO2_01_FULL_54_36; assembly: GCA_001781105.1. GTDB lineage: Bacteria > Patescibacteriota > Minisyncoccia > Phycocordibacterales > UBA2100 > UBA10103. The sequence goes on from MFKV01000019.1 coordinate 14,130, forward strand.
GCGAGTGCCGTGCGCAAGGAGTCATCACGCATGCGCTATGCGCTCCAGAATTATTCGCATGCCAGTGTAGGGGTAGTGCGAGGAAAGCGCGGCTGGCGTGCGGCGGGGGCTACCGCAGTTACCCATGCTCACGGTGATGAACGCGCTGTCGCGGCGTTCGCGCGCATCGCACACTTAGTCTTGCGGCTTGTGCAAGGGGAAGAAGCCAATCCGTATCTCTTTGCCGCACTCGCCGAAGCACACAGCGCCCTGATGCAAGAAAAATGTGATGCGTTCGCGACCATCGAGATCGTGTGCGTCGCGCGGATCCTTTACGCACTCGGGTACATCTCGACCGAGGCGCTCTCGAGTGCGCTCTTCACACACACTGCCTATACTGGTGAACATTTGCTTGAGGCCGAGACGATGCGCGACAAGCTTCTCTCATCGATCAACAAAGCAATTGCGGAAACGCAGTTGTAGCGTTAGGCTCTCTGTATGGCTACAGTTGAACGCGCACATTCTTCCGCTGATATTGAACTTTCTGATATCAACGAGCTTTTGAAACAGCTCCATTTTGACCGACAGGATCCAGAAGCAACGCAGCACGATTTGGATACGATTGCATCGAGCGCTATTTTCGTTGTCGCACGCGAGGGTTCGAAAGTGATTGGAATGGCAACCGCATATCTTTTCAGGAAATTTGGTAAAACCATTGGGTACGTTGAAGACGTTGTTGTAAACGAGACATATAGAGGACAGGGAATCGGAACGAAGCTCATGGAACGCATTGTTGACGAGGCACGAAACGATCAGGTCTTTTATCTCTATTTAACAAGTCGCGAGGGTCGAACTGCCGCAAATGCCATTTATCAGAAGCTCGGCTTCGAAAAAAGAGAGACGAACAACTATCGGCTCAAATTCTAGCTAAATACTGCATGTTAGAATTGGGTGATGCCTCCGCAACCCTCAGAGCACGAGAAAGAAAAGATAGAACGCTTGCGGCGTGCGATGTACTCGCGCTCGCTTTCCGACAAGCTCAAGGACAAGGAGCGTCGTGAGCTCGGGCAGGAAGTGCCGATCGTGGGCGAGGAGTTTGTAGAGCCGCAGGCACAAGTAGCCGGCATGCGCGTCGCGCCGCGTGCGATCGGTTTTGCACGCACAGCGCTCTGGTGGCTTTTGGGAGGCGCCGTTGTTTTTTTCATCGGCGCCGTAGGATTTTTCAGCTACTATTTTCTTCTAGGCGGCGGAAGTCTCGCTGCCTCTCCCGGCAACATAGCTATCGCTATCTCAGGTCCTCCGCAGATAGCGGGAAGCGCGCCCACCGAGCTACAGATCGTTGTTGCCAACAGGAACAAAGTAGCGCTCGAGCTCGCAGACCTTATCATTACCTATCCGGAAGGCACCCGTTCACCCACTGATTTTGCGACCGATCTTCAGAGTCAGCGTATTTCGCTGGGCACTATTGAGGCAGGGGGGACGAGGCAGGGCACAGTCTCCGCGGTATTCGCCGGGAATGAGGGGGAGCACGCCGATATCAAAGTCGAGCTCGAATATCGGATCGGCGGCTCGAGCGCGATTTTCGCCGCGTCGTCCAATTACAGTGTTACCTTTAGCTCTTCGCCGATCTCGCTTGCCGTGTCAGGCAATAACGAAACGATCTCTGGCCAGCCCGTGGAGATGAACCTCTCGATAGCATCCAACGCCGAGGCGCCCGTCAAAGATGTACTGGTGAGTGCGCAGTACCCTTTTGGTTTCAAGCTCTCTTCTGCCAGCCCTGCGCCCGTTGACACTACGTCTGCGCAATCTAGCTCCTGGAAAATCGGCGATCTTTTACCAGGACAAAAGCGTGCGATCACCGTACGAGGAACGCTTTCGGGCGAACAGGGCGATGATCGTGTTTTCCACTTCGCCGCAGGGACTCGGCGAGATTCGAACGCGACCTCGACTGCGATCGAGACCTCGCTTGCCAGCAACACATTCAAGATAGCCATATCGAAGCCGTTCCTCGGACTCGCTGTCTCTGTGGGCGGCGCTACCGGCCCCAATGCTATCGTCGGGCCGGGGGAGAATGTCGTTGTTTCGGTAGCGTGGCAGAATAATCTCTCGACCGCGATCACCGACGCTGTGATCGTCGCCAAACTCTCGGGGGTGCCGATCGATGGCACAACAGTCCATACGACGGACGGCTTCTATCGTTCTAATGATGATATCGTCCTGTGGGACAAAACCACCAGTGGAGGCGCGCTTGCAAACTTGCCACCCGGCGCTAAAGGGAAAGTCGGGTTTTCATTCCAAATGCCGCGCAGCGATGTGTTGAAAGACATCGTGAATCCACGCCTCAATATTTCCATCAACGCCGCGGGCAAACGCAAGTCGCAGACAGGCGTACCGGAGAACCTGCAGGCAACCGCCAACCAGCGGATCACGGTCGCAAGCGACCTCACGCTCGAGGCACGTGGGCTCTACTATTCGAATCCATTCGGAAGCGTGGGACCAATGCCGCCAAAAGCTGGTACAGAAACGACCTATGCAATTGTCTTCACGGTCACCAACACGACCAACAAGATAACCGGCGCAACGGTAACTGGGCACCTGCCGCCTTCAGTGCGCTGGGTAGGTATCTATAGCCCTGCGTCTGAAAAACTCACCTTCAACCAAAACGACGGGACGGTCACGTGGGACCTGGGCGAGGTAGCTACCGGTGTAGGGCTCGGGGGCAGTGCGCCGCGACAGGCGGCAGTTGCGATTGGGTTCACCCCTTCAACCTCGCAGATCGGACAAGAGGCCCAGCTTTTGCAACAGATCACACTCACCGGCACCGATGCGGCGACGGGTGCATCGGTCGAGCGCACCGTCAAACCAGTGACGACAAATATCTCGGGAGACCCAGGCTTTAGCGCTGCATACTCAACCGTGACAAAATAGTTGACAGTGAACAGTTTACAGTAAACAGTAGCACTCATGACCGACGCCAGCATGGAAAAAATAGTTTCTTTGGCAAAACGCCGGGGCTTTATCTATCCGGGCTCTGAGATCTACGGCGGGCTATCCGGTACGTGGGACTACGGCCCACTCGGCGTAGAGCTGAAAAACAACGTCAAACAGCTCTGGTGGCGGATGTTCGTACAGGAGCGCGACGATATGTGCGGGCTAGACGCGGCTATTCTCATGAACGGAAAGGTGTGGGAAGCGAGCGGGCATGTGAGCGGATTTTCCGACCCGCTCGTCGAGTGTAAGAAGTGTAAGCGAAGATTTCGTGCGGATCAGGTGGAAGACAAATGTCCCGAATGCACGGGTGCGTTTGGTGAGGTGCGGCAATTCAACATGATGTTCAAAACACAAGTCGGCGCCACCGACGACGCTTCCTCCGTCTCGTATTTGCGCCCGGAAACGGCAGGAGGCATATTCGTCAATTTCAAAAATATCGTTGATTCATTCCATCCGAAACTGCCGTTTGGCATCGCGCAGATCGGCAAGGCATTCCGGAATGAAATAGCTCCGCGCGACTTTGTCTTTCGTGTCCGCGAATTCGAGCAGATGGAGATAGAATATTTCGTACGGCCCACCGAGTGGGAAGACGCATTTGAAGAGTGGAGAAAGAATGTGCACGCATTCAACGAGGCGGTCGGCATCCCGTCGTCTGCAGTTCACGAGCTTGAAGTACCGGATGGTGAGCGTGCGCACTATTCCAAGCGCACGATAGATTTTGAATTCGACTTTCCATTCGGCCGCAAAGAGCTCTATGGATTGGCGTATCGCACCGACTTCGACCTCTCTGCTCATTCGCAATCCTCTGGCGTTGACCTTAAGGTCATCGATAAAGAAGGAGAGGCACCGATCACGCCGCATGTCGTCGAGCCCTCGTTCGGTGTCGATCGCACGGTGCTTGCGATACTTGCGAGCGTATACACCGAAGACGAGCTTGGCGGCGAGCCGCGTACATTTCTAAAATTCAACAAAGCCGTTGCACCTATCAAGGCGGCGGTATTTCCGCTTCTTAAAAATAAACCGGAGCTCGTGGCCAAAGCGCGCGAGATTTACAACATGCTCAAGAAAGAGGTGCCGCAAATTATGTGGGACGACAACGGCAACATTGGCAAGCGCTACCGCAGACAAGATGAGATCGGCACGCCGTATTGCATCACGGTGGACTTCGATACGCTTGGCGACCCTTCGAAAAACTCAGGGCAGGAAAACCTAGAACTCAAAGACACGGTAACTATTCGTGACAGAGATACGGGGGAACAAGAAAGAGTTTCGATCGACAGTCTGGTGTCGCGAATAATCTAAACCTTCATTTTAAGGCTCGCTATGCTACGATGCCGGAATGGAGGATCGCTCTATGCATATTTCCATTACCGCAGGGACTATTTTCAAGGCGCTCGTCATTGTCGTTGGTGCATGGCTTCTCTTTATACTGCGCGACATTGTCCTCATCGTCGTAACCGCAATAGTCATTGCTTCAGCGATCGAGCCAGGCGTGCGTGCACTGGGGCGTCGGCGTATCCCGCGAGTGCTTGCCGTCATTATCATCTACTTGCTGCTGTTTGGAGTGTTTTTCGGGCTCTTCTACTTCTTCTTCCCCACAGTACTTGAAGACTTCGCGACATTCATCGCAGCGCTCCCTGCATATCTCGATACGTTTACACGCGCCGGCGCCTTCGATACGTATGCCAACATTTTGGGCGTCCCGGCGCCATCGGCTATCTCCGTCGACGACATCATGGCCAATATCAGGAGCACGTTCGATCTGAGCGCGACGTTTGGCAACGCCTTCGGCGCTGTTGCAACAATATTCGGCGGCGTATTTTCTTTCGTCCTCATTATTGTGTTCTCCTTCTACTTTGCGGTGCTCGAGACGGGTGTTGACGACTTCTTGCGAGTTGTTTCGCCCAAGAAGTACCAGAGCTACATTCTCGACCTCTGGAGCCGCTCACAGAAGAAGATCGGTTTGTGGATGCAAGGCCAGCTCATCTTGGCGCTCATCATGGGCGTTTTGGTCTACCTTGGGCTCACTGTTTTAGGAGTGAAGCATGCGCTCCTTTTGGCTGTCATTGCAGCGGTATTTGAGATTATCCCGGTATTTGGGCCCACACTCGCGGCAGTTCCGGCCATACTCATCGGCTTTGTAGACGGAGGATTCCCGATCGGCATCGCCGTCATACTTCTCTATATCATCTTCCAACAATTCGAGAACCACCTCATTTATCCACTCGTTGTTACGCGCGTTGTCGGCGTGCCGCCCCTCTTAGTCATCCTAGCGCTCATCATCGGTGCGGAACTCGCAGGCTTCCTCGGCATAATCCTCTCCGTGCCCGTAGCGGCTGCGATACAAGAACTTGCACGCGACATCGAAACTGGCCGTTTCGGCAAAGAGGTACAACAGACCTGAACCATGGCGAGAGCATTTTATTTGACGACCACGCTGCCATACGTCAACGCCGACCCACACATCGGCTTCGCACTCGAGATAGTACAAGCCGACATTATCGCGCGCTACCGCATTCTTGCGGGCGATGAAGTCTTTTTCAACACCGGCACCGACGAGCACGGGCTCAAGATCTACCGCAAGGCGCAAGAAGAGGGCAAAGACACTCAGGCCTACATCGATGAATACGCGGCAAAATTCAGAAATTTGAAGGAGAAACTTAACCTCTCTCCGGACTTGCATTTCATCCGCACGACCGATGCGCACCACGTGAGCGCCGCACAGGAATTCTGGCAGCGATGTGAGAATGACATTTACAAAAAGAAATACAAGGGCCTTTACTGTGTAGGCGACGAGGCGTTTCTCAAGGAGAGCGATCTTGTGGGTGGCAAATGCCCGAATCACCCGACGATGGACCCGATCGAGGTAGAGGAAGAAAATTATTTCTTCAAACTTAGCGCTTACACGCACCAACTTCTTGCGTACCTTGCTACAGAGGGAGTCGTCTTGCCCGAATGGCGAAGGCAGGAGGCTATCAATTTTGTGAAGCAAGGGCTTGAGGACTTCAGCATCTCGCGCGTAAAAGAAAAGATGCCGTGGGGCGTGCCGGTGCCGGGAGACGATGGGCAGGTCATGTATGTGTGGTTCGATGCCCTTACCAATTACATCACGACCTTGGGGTGGCCTGAAGATGCCGAGGATAATTTCAAGAAATTTTGGGAAGGAGGCGAGACGATCCAACTCGCTGGCAAAGATCAGGTGCGCTTCCAGTCAGTCATGTGGCAGGCGATGCTTATGTCAGCCGGGCTCCCAACTACAAAGCGAGTCGTGTATCACGGTTTTATCACGAGCGGCGGCCAGAAAATGTCCAAGAGCGTGGGCAATGTCATTGACCCTATTGCGATAGTAGAGGAATACGGCTCGGATGCTTTGCGATATTTCCTCGCGCGACACGTGCACCCATTTGAGGACTCTGACGTTACGCTAGAAAAGTTCAAAGAAGCATACAATGCCGATCTTGCCAACGGTATCGGAAACGTTACAGCGCGCATAATGCAACTCGCAGAAACAAATCTTAAAGAGCCTATTGTTCAGCCCGAACCGGTTGGATTCCCTGATCAATACGTGAAAGCACTCGAATCGTATAATTATAATGACGCAATGGGCTTTGTGACGCAACAAATACAAAACCTAGATTTGAAGATCAGCGAGCAGCAGCCGTTTAAGTTGATAAAAGAAAATCCGGAATCAGGTCGATTTGTTATCTCGGAACTTTGTGCGGAGCTTTATCACATAGGACTTTGGTTGCAGCCGTTCGTGCCAGCCACGAGTAATGCAATAAACGCTGCTGTTATCGCGAACAAAAAACCGGAGAATCTTTTCCCACGCAAGGAATAACATGGACCAAGTGACGCTGATATGGACACTTGCGTCGACCGTCCTTGCCGGCCTGGCACTTTTTGTGCAAAAGGTCGTCGCCGAAGAGGGGCGGAGCTCGGCATTCAACGGATTCCTCATGTACGGGGTCTCGGGCGTGTTCGCATTCGGAGCACTCCTCTTTCTCCATGAGCTGCCGCCCCAGTGGCCCACCATCGTATTTTTCGGGCTCATGGGTGGCGCGGTACACGGATTGGGGAATTTCATTCGCATCGAATCTTTGAAGTACATCGACAGCGTGTTGTTCTTTCCGCTCAACAAAATACTCGGGCCACTTCTTGTCGTCATCGGAGGTGTTGCGATTTTTGGGGATTCGCTCACGCTCATACAATATGTCGGTATCGGGTTGAGTGTGACCGTGCCGCTCCTCCTCGTCTCGTCGGTCGAACACCAACGCCAAAAGAATCTTCCTCTCGGACTCAAGTTCCTTCTCGCATCAACTATTCTTACCGCGGCCTCTATGCTCCTCTCCAAGCAAGGATTGCTTTATGGCTCTGCAGTTCTCCTCATGCTGTGTGCTTCGCAGATCGCGGGCACGCTTGCCTCCGCCGCCATACTCTTAAAGCAGCATGGCGCAGGATTCTCCATGCTCACGCACGCGAATAGAAAAGACGTGTATTTGGGATTGCTTTCTGCCTTCTTCGGCTTCCTCTCCGCGTACTCTCTGTTCGAGGCTCTCAATACCGGCTTTGTAAGCCTCGTCTATGTCATTCAGGCGCACTACATCCTCATACCCATCGTTCTTTCGGTCTGGTGGTATCGCGACCACATCAACATGCGGAAATTCGCCGCGGTCGTGGTGTCGTTCCTCGCGATTGCGTTGTTGGCAATATGACTACTAACGGGATGAAATACTTCGACGCTCATACACACGTGAATTTTGTGGCGTACCAAGATGATCGCGAGTCCTCTATCGCGCGCGCGAAGGAGGCGGAGGTGGGAATGAATGTCGTGGGCACACAGCTTGACACTTCTGCAACGGCTGTAGCGCTTGCGGAGAAATATGACCATGTGTTCGCCACGATCGGCCTACATCCCATCCATACGTCGAAGTCGTATCACGACGAAAAGGAGCTTGGCGAAGGCGGCAAAGAATTCACTTCGCGTGGCGAAATATTCGACATGTCGAAATACGAAGCACTTGGGAGAAATCCTCGCGTGATTGCCATAGGCGAATGCGGGCTTGATTATTTCCGCTTGGAAGAAAATACGAAGGAAATACAAAAAGATACTTTTGTCCAACAGATCGAATTGGCCAATACACTCGACAAGCCGCTGATGCTGCACATTCGCAATGCGTACGACGATGCGCTCGAAGTATTGAAAGCACATGCAAAAGTGAAAGGCGACGTGCACTTCTTTGCAGGAAATTGGCAGACCGCGAAGAAATTCCTAGATTTCGGATTCACGCTCTCATTCACTGGCGTCATTACTTTTACTCATGATTACGATGAGGTTATAAAAAACACACCGCTTGACATGCTGCTTTCCGAGACCGACGCACCGTACGTGACCCCCGCGCCACATCGCGGAAAGCGCAACGAATCGGCCTACATCCCGCTCATCGTCCGCCAGATCGCTACCATCCGCGGCGAAGACTTTTTCAAAGTTGCAAATCAACTAATGGAAAACGCCCGCCGCGTGTTTAATTTGTCTCTATAGAGATGCCAATCGCTGCGAAATGAGTGTTGCGGGGCTTAAATGCGTGTGATACAGTGCCCCGACACCTGCCCCGTTAGAAAACTCATATATTCCAATCTTTTAGCGCGGAGTCGGTTTAAACAAACAAACAACCACAAACTAATAAGTTATGGCAGTTTCTAATGGGGTATCAGCAGACGAAGCAGTGATGGAAGTGAACGAAACTGAGGTGCAAGATGCCCCGGCGCTTCGCATTTACGAAGTCGGCTACCACATCGCTCCTGAAACGAAAGAAGAGGACCTTGAAAAAGTGGTTGCCACCATCCGCTCTATCGTCGAGCAAGCCGGGGGCTCTTTCATTGCTGAAGGCGCGCCTTCCATGACGAAGCTCGCGTACCCCATGTTTGTCCGAGAAGGCGAGAAGACCACAGAGTACGACCGTGGCTATTTTGGGTGGTTAAAATTCGAGGCACCTGTCGCTGTCGCTCGCTCGCTCGAAGAATCTCTCAAGCGCGATAAAAATCTCTTTCGCTTCATCGTATTCCAGACGGTACGCGAGGATACGCGCGCGAAGTACAAAGCGCCACAGCTTCGCGAAGTGAAGCGCACCGATGTCATCAAGCAAGCGCCTCGTCGCGTTGAAGAGACCTCGGCGCCTGTTTCCGAGGAAGACCTGGAGAAGGCGATCCAAGATATTACAGCAGAATAGGCAGTAGGCACCAGGCACCCGATAGAATATAATTTTACCATGTATATAAACAAAGCGATGATATTTGGGAATTTAACTCGGGATCCGGAGCTCCGAGCGCTTCCGAGCGGCATGAATGTCGTCAATTTCTCTGTGGCGACCAACCGCACGTACAAAGACCGTGATGGCAAGAAGCAGGAGCAGGCCGATTTCCACAACGTTGTCGTCTTCGGTCGCCAAGCGGATACAGTCAACCAGTACCTAAAGAAGGGAAGCTCTGTATTCGTGGAAGGACGCATGCAAACACGAAGTTGGGAAGGGAAGGATGGCGAGAAAAAATACCGCACCGAGATCGTCGCCGATCGCGTCCAATTTGGGCCCAGGGGTAGTGGGGGAGGGGCCCGCTCGTCTGACTCTGGGCAGGGAGGAGATGATCAGACACCGCCCGATGACACGTCTTCAGGCGGGGGCGCAGGGATCGAATACCCGAAAGATGATATTAATCCAGACGATATTCCATTTTAAATAATGTATGTCCAACAACATTCTCACTCAGAACGATATCCAGCACGTTGACTACAAAGACGTGGACCTCTTGAAACAATTCATCAATCCGCACGGGCGCATCATGGCGCGCGGCAAAAGCGGCCTCACAGCGAAGCAACAGCGAGCCGTTGAAGCTGCCATCAAACGCGCGCGGTTCATGGGGCTTCTGCCGTTTATACAAAAATAAAAAGGAAAGAGTGGGCTCGCACAGGAAGCGAGCCCACTCCGTACGAAGACGGCGCGGTTGCCGGGGACCCACCGAAGGCCCGCCTTCGCATTCCCCGCCCTCGGCGGGTAGCTGCTTCTTGCAGCGTACGCAAGCAAGAAGCAGCTGTCAAACCGTCTTCAGACATTCTCTCGTTTCAGTGTTGCTGCGCTATAATTACGATAATGAGTATGCGCTATCGGCATCCGCATGAAAATGCGATCCCTCTCTCTGAAACGTTGGAGGCGTGGATACTTATCGCGGGTCTTTTGGCCGCCGTGTGGCTCGCGAAGAGCCACATCATCGCGAGCGTTGTGGCGAATATGGGGGAATACAGTGAGCTCGGGGCTTTCGCTTCCGGCCTCTTTTTTACTTCGGTGCTTACGACAGTGCCGGCCATCATCGCGCTCTCGGAATTTTCTCACTTCATGCCATTCTGGCACCTCGCGCTTCTCGGCGGCTTCGGCGCTCTGGTGGGGGACCTCCTCATATTTCGGTTCGTTCGAAGTAATCTGGTTGAGCGGATAGTGCGTGCCGCATGTACCCCGGGCGTGAGACGATTCGGGCGTTCGCTCGCGGCGGGACCATTGTGGTGGATCGCTCCTATTGCAGGCGCAATCGTCATCGCCTCGCCGCTACCGGATGAGCTCGGCCTCCTTATGATGGGGCTCTCTAATATCCGGCTTGTACAGTTCGTCCCGCTCTCCCTTATCGCCAATAGCGCGGGTATCTACATGATAGCCGTCGCGACGCAAACGCTGGTCACCTAGACCCGCTCCACGTATTCGCCTGTTTCTGTGTTGACCCGGATTGTATCGCCTTCGTTGACGAACATCGGGACGTCGATATTGACGCCGGTTTCGAGTGTCACTACTTTAGTGCCACCTTGCGCAGTGTTACCGCGCGTGTTGGGCGGCGCCTCTTTTACTTTGAGCTCCATTTTGATCGGAAGTTTTACGCGAAAGAGTTTTTCATTGAACCACAAAGTGTCCACTGCCGTATTTGCCAAGATGAATTTGCCGGCCTCACCGATCATATCGTCGCCCACAGAAAAGCGCTTCGATTTATCTTTGGCATCGTGGAAGAACCATTCGCCATTGCGCTGATAGATGAAGACGGCGGGCTTGGTCTCTATTTCAGCCTCGGTCAGTTTATCGGCTTGTTGAAATGAGTGTTCTATCGAATTGCCCTTGATCAGGTGGCGCAGCTTGGTCTGGTTGACCGGGCGGCGCTGCTGCTTCTGCATGATGTTGTTCCAGGTGCAGACATACGGCTCGCCCTCGACCAGGACCGCTACCCCCGGCTTTATTTCATTGTAGTTCAACATTCGCGGTATTGTATTCAAAAAAAGAGATTTGTCCACATTTTGGTGTTGTCCGCTCATGCACAATGCTACACTCCCTGCATGACTCAGAAGGTGTCGAAAGATTGGTACATTGCGGCGACCCACTACCTAACCGCTGGGTTTGCGATACCGTTCCTCATCAGCGCTGCGTTCACTCTTGCAACGATCCCGTTTATCGGGATGGATGAAAATGGAAATCTCGTGAACGGAAATGCCCAAACCTTTATGTATTTTGCCCCTATCATAGTCGGCATTATAGCGACATGGTTTGGGGTCATGTACTCGTCGCGGTTTTTAAAAAAGAGGTACGTCATTCCAGATGCTAACCGGATCATTAAGCTCTCGACGATCTATTTCGCAGCGATTTTCCTCATCTTCGAGGTCTGGCTCGTTGTTTCAGAATTGTACGCACCACAAATGCCCACGAGCGAATTTTTAGAGTACGTGGGCACTGATGTGCTCTTCGGCATTGTCGGCACGTACATCTTTTACGCGGCAAGCGTCAAATACTTGCGTTAGGAATCATTCGAAAAAGAACAAGCGCGGCTCTTGGCCGCGCCTGCAGTGGATCGGAATCATCCGATCGATTAGAGCTTGAGCATGCGAGCGATCGATTCCGGATCTGTGTCCGGCGCTTTCTCGACCGATTTCTCCACCGTCTCCTTGTAAACGTCAGAGAATTTCAGCGCTGTCGCGGTGGAGACGACCGCGACGCATTGCCCGTTTTGCACGGCGCCGCGACGCACAGCAGCTCGCAGTCCGGCGACAGCGATGCCCGTTTGCGGACACACCGGTAAGCCTTCTTTGAGGCAGACGTCCATTGCTTCTCGGATGTCCGCCTCGGAGACGCTTTGCATGGATCCGCGAGACGCGGTGACCTCGCGGATAACCTTCTTGAACGAGACCGGCGCGCCGATCTGCGTTGCGGTCGCTATGGTGTCGTCAGCCTTCTTCGGATGGTATTGCTTGAGCCAGGCCGCAGAAGTCTGGCTCCACGAGCTGGCGAGCGGGTTCGCCATTTCCGTCTGGCAGCCAAGAATGCGTGCCGACTTCGGGACGAATCGAAGGTCGACGAGTCGACGCATTCCCATCCCGATCGAGCTCGTGTTGCTGCCGTTGCCGACAGGTGCCGCGATCCAATCGGGTAGTTGCCAGCCGAAGTACTGCGCGAGCAGGAATGCGGTCGCCATGTGTCCAGCGA